>CAYWLT010000163.1:0-6973 GCA_964459295.1 uncultured Thermodesulfobacteriota bacterium | reverse complement strand
AGCGACAAATGGAGATTCTTCGCTTCGCTCAGAATGACACAGTGAAGGGCTCAGAATGACACAGTGAAGGGCTCAGAATGACAAGCGAAGGGTTCAGCATGACAAACATGGTATCTACCTCATTATGACACAGTCTCACCGGGGGAGATGGTCAGGGTGAGAGGGCACGGCAAACGGACGCGACGATGCGCGTCCCTCCAACGGTATGCGATGTGCGGCAGAACATCCTTTGCCGACCATTATCACTGAACGCACGTGACATAGCGCACATATTACATCCAACATCTCATATCGCAGATCCCCTCATATCGTTTACAACCTGATGCTTTTCTGCTACAGTGCCCTGTCAGGTAAACTATCTACAACCCTTTACCGCCAAAGCCCAATGCCTACCACCCCCGGCAATCATAACCAGCGGCAAGAGACGGTTCATTTCGGCTACCGCACGGTCAGGGTGGACGAGAAAGTGAAACTGGTGAAAAACCACTTCGACTCCATTGCCGCCCGTTATGACCTCATCAACACGGTCTTGAGCTTTGGCATGCACCATCTCTGGAAACGAGCCGCGGTGCGCATGCTCCGGTTACAACCGGGGCAGCGGGTCATTGACGTGTGCGGGGGCACCGCCGATCTTGCCATCATAGCCGCCAGGGCGGTGGGCCCCTCGGGTTCCATTATCGTCTATGACATTAACCCGACAATGATGCAACTGGGCGGACTTAAGGCCCGCAAAGCCGCGCTTGACAGCCGAATCCGTTTTGTGCAGGGGGATGCCGAACACATCTCCCTGCCCGATAATCATTTCGACGCGGCCATGGTGGGTTTCGGCATCAGGAACGTCACGCGCATAGAACAGGGGCTTGCCGAAATGCACCGGGTCCTGAAACCGGGCGGAACATTCCTCTGCCTGGAATTCTCCCAGCCGGCGCCGGGCGCCTTCCGCGCGCTTTATGATTTCTACTCATTCCAGGTTATGCCCCGGATCGGCAGGCTCTTTACCGGTTCCAGCCAGGCATACTATTATTTGCCCGAATCCATCCGCCTGTTTCCTGCGCCGGAAGCATTCAGCAAAATCATAGAGCAGGCCGGATTTTCCACTGTGACCTGCCGCCTGCTGTCAAAGGGCATCGCCGCAATCCATGTGGGGATGAAGACGTAAAGGGGACGTTCGTGCAGGAAGTGCTGGGTAGGGACGTATTGCAATACGCCCCTACGCTCTCCTTTTCAGGACAATGAGGTTCTTCGCAGTGCCTGCCCTGACCGATGGAGGGTCGCACTCCGTTGCGTCCGATTAATGGCATTCACTTCCGCTTGACGAAAAAACCAAAGACGGCTACTATGCATCTGCCGTTGCCTACATAACGAGGAACCATGGGAAAGACACTGACTGAAAAAATATTGAGCAGCCATGCCGGCCATGACGTTCGCGCCGGCGAACTGGCGATTGTACGCGTCGACCTCGCCTACGTCCAGGATGGCACCGGCCCGCTTACCGTCCGCCAGTTTGAAAAGCTGGGATTCAGCGCCCTGCCCCATCCCGACCACGCCATGGTTTTTCTGGATCACGCCTCACCCAGTCCGCGCCAGGAGCTTTCCAATGATCACGCATTTCTGCGCGCCTTCTGCGGGAAAACCGGCGCCGTCCTCTCCGACGTGGGATGCGGCATTTCGCACAACATCGTGAGCGAGCGCTACGCCAAACCCGGAGACGTCATCGTGGGCGCCGACTCCCACACCTGCACCAACGGCGCGCTGTGCGCATTTACCACCGGCATGGGCTCCACCGATGTGGCGGTGGCCATGGGCCTGGGCCGCACCTGGATGCGTGTGCCGGAAAGCTGGAAAATTACGGCGCGGGGAGCATTCCCCCGGGGCGTGTACGCCAAGGATTTCATGCTCCATCTGATCGGGATGGTGACGGCGGACGGCGCAAACTACAGGGCCCTCGAATTTACCGGCCCCGCCATGACCTCCCTCTCCATGCCCGGCCGCTTCACCATTTCCAACATGGCCGTGGAATGCGGCGCCAAGGTCGGTCTTTTTACTGCCGATGAGGTTACCCGGAACTACCTTGACAAGCTGGGACGGTCTGAAGCATTTGTCGCACTTGCACCCGATCCCGATGCCCGATACGAGCGTGAAATCGCAATCGACGTGAGCACGCTTGAACCGACGATCGCCTGCCCCCACACGGTGGATAATACGAAACCGGTTGCTGCCGTTGAAGGGATGAAGGTGGACCAGGTTTTCATCGGCACCTGCACCAACGGGCGTCTCGAGGACTTCAGGCAGGCGGCCGCCATTCTGAAAGGAAGGAAAGTAGCCGCCGGCACCCGGCTGCTCATCACGCCGGTCTCCCGTCGTGAGCTGCTCGACGGACTGGCGGACGGAACTTTTCAGGCGCTGGCCGAGGCGGGGGGCGTCATCACCGGTCCCGGCTGCGGGGCATGTGTCGGCGTCCACGGGGGGGTGCTGGCCGACGGCGAGGTATGCCTCTCCACCCAGAACCGCAACTTCAAGGGAAGGATGGGCAATCCCAACTCTTTCATTTACCTGGCCAGCCCGGCGACCGCGGCGGCCACCGCGCTGACCGGAAAAATCACCGATCCCCGCAACTATATCTCCTGAGAAAAACGGCCATGGATACATTACGAGGAAGGGCTTTCAAGTTCGGAGACGGCATCAGCACCGACCATATCGCGCCCGGCAGGCTGTTTCACCTGCGCAGCAATCTGCCGGAGCTGGCCAAGCATGTGCTTGAAGACGCCCGGCCGGAATTCGCCTCACAGGTACGGCCGGGGGATGTGGTGGTGGGAGGAAATAATTTCGGACAGGGATCCAGCCGCGAGCACGCCCCCACCATCATGAAAATTGCCGGGGTCAGCGCGGTGCTGGCCAAGAGTTTCCCGCGCATCTTTTACCGCAACTGCATCAACGTGGGCCTCCCGGCGATTATTCTGGACACAAGCCCCATCCGCGAGGGCGATGAGCTGGAAATCAACCTGCAGGAGGGAACGATACGCAACCATACCAAAGGCGAGATCTACACCTTTCCGCCCCTGCCGGCGGTCATGGCCAACATCCTCGCCGACGGCGGCCTGGTCGAGCACATCAAAAAGCACAAGGATTTCAAGATGACTTGAGGGCCCATGCAATAACAATGGCGTACCACCGTTCGCCCACAATAAAAATGATGGTCAATTTACAACAATTGATGGAAAATTTACATCAGCCGAACCGGAATGTATTATACAGACTTGGCAAGGCGGATATCGGCCGTAACCGGAAGCTCAAACAAATCACTTCGCAAAAGACGTGTAGAGAAAAAGAGCACTTCGAGATTCTCAATATCGCCCGTGGAGGGATTGAGGCGGGCAATGACCTCCTGATCAAGTTCCTCGCTTTCCTGTTCCGGGTATGGGTCACATTTATTGATATAGAGAATATCAGCCTCCCGGTCATATTTAAAAGTGCGCATTATAACTCTCCTTGAAAGACCTTGCGTAAAAGTAACCGGTAGGAGCGGCTTTACGCCGCGAACGCATCGCGCCTGAAGGCGCTCCTACCGACATTGCACATATGCTGGGTTAGTATTCCGGTATATGCCGTTGCCTGTAGGGAATTTTTTGAACCTTTTGTATCTGTTCCTCAAGCCGAAGGAGGTGCTCCGGGCTAATCGGTTCTTCCAAAAGCCACAGATCTTGAAACCCCTCCGGATCCTTCCGTATTTTCTTGATGAACTTCAACCATCCGTTTAGGTATTCTTCTTCGCCCTTGTATTTGCCGCTCAAGGCGCCCATTTCCGCCCACAAAAACTCATTGATACCATGCGCGATGGTTAATACTTCATAAGCCTCTTCGCTGAGATCATCGGTATCCATGTCATTACCCCGTAAGCGTGATTCCTTTCGCGGTCCAAGGCCGCTCCTGCCGGGCTGCGATTCGCTTACCATCGGTAGGAGCACCTTTAGGTGCGATTCATGATCAGCAGCCGCCCTCGGTTTCTTCCTTTATAAGGGCGTACCGCCGTGCGCCCCTACAACGTCGGATATCACATCATAAGGTTGAGGTTTATCCAGCCCTGCATCACGACATCACCGCGATTAATCATTCAATAACAGCGTTTCCGCAAAACCACCCGTAGCGGCGCAGGGCGGTGCGCCCTATGCTTTCAGGTAACGGGGGTTGACGAGCCACTCCTCATTCACGCAGGCGCGCGGTTTTTCACCCTGCAGCACCCGCTTTACCTCCTGCGCCGCCTTGGTGCGCAACTCTTTCCAGGAATCCCGGCAGAAGAACGCCGCGTGCGGAGTCAGGGTGAAGCGGCCCCTGATCCAGGGCTCGCCGGCTCTCCACGCCTGTATCAGGGGGTCGTTCTCCGGCGGCGGTTCCACCGGCCAGACATCCAGCCCGGCGGCAGACAGGTGCCCGCTCCGCAACGCATTGTAAAGCGCGGAGACGTCCATGATTTTCCCGCGGGCGGTGTTGATAAACAGCGCGCCGGGTTTCATGGCGCTGAAAAATTCCTCATCAGCCATGTCCCTGGTCTCATCAGTCAGCGGCACATGCATGGATAGCACATCGGAACCGGCAAGCAGTTCCTTCAATTCGTAGCAGCGGCCGAGGCCCAGCGACTTGTCAATGCCCTCGCGAAGATAGGGATCATAAAAGAGCACCTTCATCTCCAGACCCCTGGCTCTCATTGCCACGGCAGTGCCGATCCGGCCCAGCCCGATGATGCCCAGGGTGGAGCCCGCAAGGCGCCGCAGGGTGCTGGTCTGCTCCCACCGCCACTGTTTCTTCCTCACCAGTGCGGAGAGATCAAGTATCCCCCTGGCAAATCCCAGCATCAGTCCGACGGCATGATCGGCCACATCAGTGGTACAGTAATCAGGCACATTGGAGACGGCGATCCCCAGCTCGCCTGCGCGCTGTATGTCAATGTTATCAAACCCGACGCCCATGCGGATGATCAGCTTGCATCGCGCAAGGGTCTCCATCAGCCCGGCATCATAGGTGAAGTGGCGCCGCCCCATGACCGCGTCCGCGCGCCGCCAGAGGTCCGCCGGTATTTCTTCGATCTTTGCGGCGGCAGGCGCAACGATTGTAAAGGCATCACCGAACACCTCTCGCTCAATGTCCGGATCGGGTATTCCCTCGGGTATCAGTACTGTATGGGCCACGTCAGTCATCAATCCACCTTACCGGTTCGGGAAGCCCGCCTTGCGCGCCTTCAGCTCAATGTCATCCATTTCATTGGCCAGGTTCATAAGCTTTTCCATCACGTCGGGGCGCTCTTCTCCGATGGTGGGGAAAAGTTCCGCGTAGGCGCCGCCGATGGTGCCGAACAGCTTGTAGAAATTCAGGGTCGCAGGAAACGGCTCCTTGATCAGGCTCGCCAGGTAGTCGGTGGACGCGGCATCAATATAGTCATGCAGGTGAATCGGCTTGAACTCAGCCTGCCCGTGGGGCCGGTAGAACTTTTCATCCCACCACTGCAGATAGCTCAAGACGCCTTCCCGGTTTATCCTGCCGTCCAGCACCGCCAGGGTCACCGCGTTGGCCGCCTTCCAGCCGCAGAGAATGGCAAAGGGATTGCTCAGCTCCATCAGCCAGGCCGAATCTCCCGCGAAGAGGACGTTGTCCTTGAAGGGCTCCTTGATCGGAGCGAGGATATTCACCACGCAGGCATGCTCCTCGGTCTTCCTCGCCCCTTTAAACCAGACTGAATACACCGGGTCTTCATAGACAAATTTATTGAGTTTCGCCCCCAGGTCATCAGCCGGATTGTAGGAAGAGATGCCGACATGGTAGTTCCCTTCCCGGCAGACCCGGGACACGAAAAAGTTGCCGTAGTCGGTAAGGATGAAGGATATGCCCACCACCTGGGGGAGATCGATGCCCTCGATATTCCATACCCGGTCCACCATGGTGGCGATGAACTTCCGCTCCTTGTTCAGGCCCATTAAGCGGGCAATCCGCGAGTTGATCCCGTCGGCGGCAATCACGAAGCTCCCCGTATAAGGCTTGCCGTTTCCGGTCACGGTTATGCCGGCCGCCCCGTGCTCGATGGCGGTAACACTTGTGTTAAGCAACAGCTCCGCCCCCGCCGCCCGGGCATCTTCATAAAGCCCCTTCAACAGCAGCCCTTTGTCAATGGCAACCCCTACCCGGTTTCTCAACGGGTCCCTGCTCAGCGTGTCGTAGTCGCCGAAGCAGATCCTGGTGCCGTTGGGTGAAAAAATGCGAAATCCATAGAGGTCCCGGTGAGGACCGTCATACCTGACCGAAAATCCCGAGGCGGGAAACCCGATCCGCTTGGCCCGGGGGCTAAAGGTGAGTTGTTCCCCGCAGAGGTATTCGTTGATGGGAGAAAGACCGCCGCCATCCACCCGCCGTACCGTGGTCAGGGTTGTTTTCCTTTCCAGAAGCGCCGTGCGCAAGCCGTTTTCACCGGCCACCCGCGCGGCCATCAGCCCGGCCGGCCCCCCTCCCACAATAATCAGGTCATAATTTCCGGTCATACTCAACTCCTTTCCGCTTGTGGTTATGGCTTAAAACAGGCGCATTATAGTATCGTCCCGCGTCGGTTGGCAACAAGTAATTAAAATCAGAAAATCCCGCCGCTCATTGCCATTTGCCGCACCTCCTAACCGCGGTCATCTCGGCAGGCGCCGCGCCGGGGTAAGCGCCGGCAAATCGTTTTATTGACAGGAAAACATGCCTTGCCTATAATCCCACCCGTGATGAGTACTAACGAGCAGGCTGATAGGGTGGCTAAATCGTATGTGGCTCAAGGGGGAGGATTAAGGTGGGGGTAATGTTCATTATTATGTCCCCCTCACCCTAACCATCTCCCGCCAGAGACTGTGTCATAATGAAGAAATTTCCGTTATTGTCATTCTGAACCCTTCGCCGGTCATTCTGAGCCCTTCACTGTGTCATTCTGAGCCCTTCACTGTGTCATTCTGAG
>CAYWLT010000162.1:0-7028 GCA_964459295.1 uncultured Thermodesulfobacteriota bacterium | reverse complement strand
GGAAGGGCCTCCCATCTGGGCCGACTTAAAACGGCGTCCGTCGGGGATGCCCCCGCCGATGTCAAACACCAGGGTGCGCAGGGTTGTTCCCATGGGCACCTCGACCAGCCCCACGTTGCTCACCGCCCCGGTCAGGGCGAAGACCTTGGTTCCCTTGCTTCCCGCGGTGCCGATGGAGGCAAACCAGGCGGCGCCCTTGAGTATGATCGCCGGCACGTTGGCGAAGGTTTCCACGTTGTTGAGGTTGGTGGGCAAGCCCCACAGCCCCGCCTCCGCCGAGCGGGGAGGCTTAATGCGGGGCATGCCCCGCCTGCCTTCGAGCGAGTACATCAGGGCGGTTGACTCACCGCAGACAAACGCCCCGGCGCCGGGGTAGACGGTCACGTCAAAATCAAAGCCGCACCCCAGGATGTCACTGCCCAGCAGACCGTGCTCCCGCGCCTGGGCCATGGCGGTTTCCAGGCTTTGGATGGCCAGGGGATACTCCGCGCGCACATAGATGTATCCCTGGTGCGCCCCGATGGCGTATGCCGAAATGGCCATGCCCTCGAGCACGGAGTGGGGATCGGATTCCAGGACGGTACGGTCCATAAAGGCGCCCGGGTCCCCCTCATCGCCGTTGCAGATGGTGTATTTGGGAAAACGGTCGTATTTTCGCACCTCTTCCCACTTGACCCCGGTGGGAAATCCGCCGCCGCCTCGCCCCCTGAGCCCGGACCGTTTTATCTCGTCAATCACCCCTTCCGGGGTCATTTCGTGCAGTGCCTTGGAGAGGGCAAAATAGCCGTCCTGCGCGATATACTCTTCGATGCGCTCCGGGTTGATCCGTCCGCGGTTGCGCATGACGATGAGCCGCTGATCTTTAAAAAACGGAACGTCCTTCATCAGCGGAACCCTGCCGTCTAGCGCCGGCGCGCGGAGCATCAGGCGTTCAAGCGGCCGGCGATTGATGAAGTGCTCTTCAATCAGCAGCGGGATATGCTCCGGCCGGACCGGCCCATAAATGATGCCGTCCGGTTGAACCGCCAGCACCGGGCCCTGGCCGCACAGCCCGTTGCATTCCGCCGGGAACACTTCCACCTCGCCCGCAAGCCCGCGGGCGTCCAGGGCCTCCCCGAGGAGCTGCCGTAACCGCGTCGCGCCGCCGGAAACACATCTCGTTCCCGCGCACACCATGATCTGAAGGCGAGACTCTCCCATCGCGGCCTCCTTGCCGTTTCTATGGTTTACCATCAAACCCCGCATTAATCAATACTTGTGCAAAATGGCTTCAATTTTTTCCGGCTGCAGCATCGTGTGCGCGTCGTCGTCCACAAACATGACCGGGGCGAGGCCGCATGCGCCCACGCAGCGCACCACCTCCAGTGAAAAAGAAAGGTCCCGGGTCGTCTCCCCCACCTTTATGGAGAGGCTTTCTTCCATCTTTTTCACGATGTCGGAAGCGCCTTTCACATAGCAGGCGGTCCCCAGGCAGCAGCGGGCCACATGTCGGCCCCGGGGAACGGTGGTAAAAAAGGCGTAGAAGGTGACCACGCCGTATATGTGGCTCGGGGATATCTTCAGCCCCTTGCCCAGGTAACGCTGCACTTCCATGGGGAGAAAGCCGAACAAAGACTGCGCGTCCTTGAGCGCCGGGATGAGAAAGCCCGGCTTATCGCGGTAGCGCTCAATGATTTGGTCGAGCTTGAGATAATCCCGCTCCTGCAGGCGGGCGACAAACCGCCCGGCCTTTTCGTCGTAGTGCACGCTTTCCATCCGATAGCTCCTGTCACCCGGTCAGGTGTCCTGCGCGGAGGCGGGTTGCGCATCCCGCGGCAGGGTGAAGAAAAAGTCCGCCCACTTGCCCTCATCCGATTCGGCCCAGATCCTCCCGCCGTGTTTTTCGACGATCTCCTTGGTGTTGTATAGACCGAGGCCGGTTCCCACCTGTCTTCCCAGTTCCTTCCTGTCCAGGCGGACGAATTTGTCGAAGATCATTTCCCGCTTGTCGCGGGGGATGCCGTATCCCTCGTTTCTGACATGGAAACGCCAGGTGCCGGCGTCTTCAACATGCCCGATGGTGATGACACCCTCTTCAAACCCGTATTTTATGGCATTGGTGATGAGATTGCTGAAAACGATGCGCATCAGGGTGGGAGCGGCATAGAGCTCCAGCTCGCGCAGCCCCGATTCGGTCTCAATGAACAGGCGCATCTTTTTAATGGCCAGGTAGGCGCTTTCGCCTTCAAGCACCGGCCGGATTGCCTCGGTAAAAAGGTTGAAGCGCCTTTTTTCCACCACCAGCTTTCCCGCCTCGATTTTGGAGAGCTGGAGATATTTCATGATCATGTCGTTGAGCATGTTCACGCTGTTGCGCATCTCCAGGAGCGCCTCGCGCTGTCTGGCGGTGGTAAGCGCGCCCAGGGTTTCGTCCTGCAGCATGATCAGATAGCCTTTGAGCACCCCCAACGGTTGCTTGAGCTCGTGGGTGGTGAAACCAAGCAGCTCCAGATATTTGCGATTCAGGTCCTTTAGATCGCTTAAGGTTTGCTTGAGGTGGCGGGACATGTTAACGAAGAGGTGCGCCAGCCGCCCGATTTCGTCCCGGGAGGGGATGTCCAGATCGAGGGGAAAGTTGCCGGCGGCGACTGCCCGGGTGGCGCTGGCCAGCTTCTCGATGGGCTTGCTGATGCTGCGCGCCAGGAAATAGCCGATGACAACGGCGGTGATCACGCCGAGCAGGGCGATGGCACAAAAAAGCAGGATTACCTTGTTGCGCGTGTCGATGAACGGCTGCTCCAGGGTGCCCACATAGAGCATGCCGATGATCGCGCCCCGGGTGTCGACCAGCGGTTCATAGGCGGTTATGTAGTCGGCGTTGACCACGTAATCGCGCCCGATATAGGGCTGGCCGTTTTCCAGTACCTTGGCGTAGACGTCGCCCGAAGCGCGGGTGCCGATGGCCCGCAGGCCGGAGGCGTTTTTAACATTGGTGGATATGCGCACGTCCCACTGGAAAATGGCGGCGGTGCCGGCTTCCTTGCCGTCGTACTGCTCGTCGCGGTAGACGTTGTTCTTGATCCGGTCGACGATTTCATAGTTGCGGTTGAGCAGAATACCGCCATAAAGGACGCCGTGAAGCCGTTCCTCGCGGTCAATGATCGGAACCGCCGCCTTCAGCACCATGCCGCTGGTTTCACTCTCCCGGGGGCGGGGGCGTGAGCGCGGCGTTTCCGCGAAGATCATGAAGGCCTGTTCCGCCAGCCGCTCCCCCTCTCGCGCCAGCCGGTCCTGGGATAGAATTTGCGCACCAGCCACCGCCTCGCCGTTCATCGCCCGGCTCACCATTTCGTCGTTGGATTGATCGTCGCCGGCCTGATAAGGATAGCGTCCCCGCACCAGCACCATGCCCCGCTCGTCGGTTAAGGTGACAAAATCGAGGTGGTTGTCCACGCGCATCTGCTCCAGCAGCTGCTGCAGAAAGAGCCGGTCACGCCTGGCGGAGCCCTCTATGATCTGGCCTCGATTGGCGGTGAAATGCATGAGCAGTGAGACCGTGTCAATTTTTTGCCTGAGCACCATTCGGGCCGAGTTGAGGTTCATGCTTACCGCGACATGGGCGCGCTTCACCACGGTTCGTCCGTACAGACTGATGCCGAGAACCATGGCAACCGAACCGCCGGCGATAACCACGATCAAAAAGCAAAAAACGATCCGGTTTCTGAGCGATAACCCGAATGGCATGTCGGTCTGTTCGGCGCTTACCGGTGCGTCCGGTTCCTGCCGGCTATGCTTTCTCCACGGAAACGCGGGTGAGCGGAGATTCTGCGCTGGTGAGCAGGTTCACCCGCAGCCGGTCACAATAATAGGGTATGAGCACGCTGCCCGGGGGAGTTCGATCGGAGATTTTTGTCACCGCGGTGACCCTGCCCGCTGCCGATGCAATGATTACCCGGTCGCCGGAGGCGATCCGCAGCCGGGCGGCGTCAGACGGGTTCATCTCGGCGCAATCCTCCGGCGTGACTTCGGTGAGTCCCCCGGCGTGGCGCGATAAGCATCCCGAGTGAAACAGGGAGGGAACGGTGATAAGGGCGAAGGGATGGCCGGGGTCGTCATCATTATCCCCCGGCGTAAATAAGGCCGGCTTGAGCGCCGCCTTTCCCTGCGGGAACCCGTTCTGATAGAGACGGGGGGTGCCCGCTTCATGTTCATGGTTACATGGCCACTGGAGGCCGCCGCTGGGGATGCGCTCCCAGGCAATCCCGCTGTAAAAGGGCACCAGGGCGGCTATCTCCCGCAGTAGCTGCCGCGGATGCTGGAAGCTCATTTCGTAGCCGAGATGGCGGGCGAGGTCGATGATAATTTCGGCATCGCTTTTGCCGCCGCCCGCGGGTTTGAGTGCCGGTTCACACCTCTGCACCCGCCGCTCGGTGCTGGTGATGGTCCCCTCTTTCTCGGGGAGGCTCAGCGCGGGCAACACCACATGGGCCTGAGCGGCGGTTTCCGAGAGAAACAGGTCCTGCACCACCACCAGCTCCGCCTGCTGCAGGGCGCGGAGGGTGCGATTGCCGTCCGGATAGGAACAAAGCGGGTTTTCCCCGACCAGATAGAGCGCCTTAACCCGACCCTGTTCCGCCCCCCGCAGCAGATCGAGGGCATTGAGGCCGGGGGCGGATGAGAGGCGCGCATTCCAGGCAATTTCAAAGGCCCGCCGTTCCCCCTGATCCCGCACGTCCCGGTAACCGGGCAGATACTCAGGGATCATGCCCATATCCAGCACCCCCTGGGAGTTGCTCTTTTCGGAGAGAAGGTTGACGCCGGCGGATGGCCTTCCGATATTGCCGGTGATCAGGGCAAGCGCGCACGCGGCGCGGGCAATGCCGCTTTCATCTCCCCGCAGTCCGAGCCCGGTGGAAATGAGCAGGGCGGCTTTGGGGGAAGCGGCATATTTGCGTGCCGCGGCGACCAGGAGGTCGGCGCGAACCCCGGTCATGGATTGCACCGCGTCCGGACTGTAGGCGGAAACCGCGCTGCGCAGTTCTTCGCATCCCCGGGTGCGCTGCGCGATGAACATCGGGTCTTCCAGATTTTCTTTGAAAATGACATGCATCAGGCCGTTAAGGAATGCCACCTCGGTTCTCGGGCGGTAGATGATCGCGCAGTGGGCTTTGGCATGGAGCCAGGTTTCGTAGCTATTGGCGGCAATCAGGAAGGCCCGGCTTCGGTTAAGCGCCATGATCACCTCAATCTTAACCATGGGATGGGTTTCCTGGGGATCGCTCCGCACCGCCAGAATCACCTCGGCGTCTCGCAGCTCGGCAATGGAATTGGTCATGGCCGGATAGCCGAGGCATTCCCGGAGTTCCATCAGCCCCTGATAGGGGTATCTGCCGGAGGTATCGACGTTGTTGGTGCCCAGCGCGGCACGGGTGAATTTCTGCAACAGGTAGGCCTCTTCATTGGTGATCCTTCCCGAACCAATCACCCCGACGGCGTCTGCGCCGTGCGTTTCCTTGATGCGGGCAAAGCCCTGGGCGGTCGCCCGCAGCGCCTCGTCCCAGGTGCACGGCGCCAGGCGCCCGTCCTTGCGGATAAGCGGAGTGGAAAGCCGCTCAGCGCTGTGAATATATTCCCAGCCGTATCTCCCCTTGACGCAGAGGTTGCCCTGGTTTGCGCCCGTGGCGTAGTCGGAGGTAATGGTCCTGACCTGGTTATCCTTGATTCCCAGGATGATGGCGCAGCCGCACCCGCAGTAGGGACACAGCGAAGGATATTTTGCGAGTTCCCACTGGCGGGCATGGCGGGAGATGAGCGAGGTGGTAAGCGCGCCGACGGGACAGGTGGATATGCACTGGCCGCAGAATTCGCACTGGAGGTCGCGGTCGAAGTCGGTGCCGATGGTGGTTCTGAAACCTCTGCCGACAAAATCAAGTTCCTTGACCCCCTGAAGCTCTTCGCAGATCCTCACGCAGCGGCCGCACAAAATGCAACGGCGGCTTTCCCGCCTGGCCATGGAACCGATCAGGAGCTTCTCCTTCATCGCGGCGCTAATGCCGGCTTCCGGCTTTTCCAGGCGGTACGGGTTGTCGGTGATGCCGTATTCGTAAACCAGGTCCTGCAGCGCGCAGGCGCCGGCCTGGTCGCAGGTGGGGCATTCCAGGGGGTGATGCAGCAGGATGAGCTGAAGCTGCGTCTTGCGCGCGGCGATGACCCCGGCGGTGGCGGTGAGCACCTCCATCCCGTTGCGGGCCGGGGTGAAGCAGGCGGGCAGCAGTTTTCCCTCGCGGCCCTTCAATTCAACCATGCAGAGACGGCAGGAGCCGAAGGGGGTTAACCGTCTGTCGTGGCAGAGGGAGGGGATTTTTACCCCGACTTTCTCCGCCGCTTCAAGTATGGTGGCTCCCCGGGGAATGGTTACTTCTTTTCCGTCAATGGTCAGGGTTATCATCTGGGTCATGTCGGATCACCGGTTGGGGGAGAAGCGTGCAAGCCAGAACGCCCGCCGGGTGCAGGCGGCAACCGGCGGTTCATCGAGCAATGCGACCGCAAACCGGCGGAGCATGCGTCCCCAATGATTGCATTGCGCTTTAGACATAAAAGCACCACTGAAAAGGGGTTAATCGGGCCGCCGGGCACATCCGCATCTGGCGTGGTGCGGCACGTCTTCGCCCGTCAGCCCTGCTTGACATGAAGTGTATAATGTTTGAGAAAAAATAGCAATCAAAAGGTTGGGCGCGAAGCAACCGGCGCGGTTTTTCATGCGCGCACTGCGTCGCGTCCGGGACGTGCTCATGAGACGTGGTAAAATGATTCGTCGGCCGGATGCCTCCGGGCCACCCCCTCCCGGTACGCGGCGGTTTCCACCGCCTGCGCCACCGCGTCGCTCACCTGCTTGTTGAACACCGAGGGAATGATATAGTTTTCATTCAGCTCCTGCTTGGTCACGATTTGCGCGATGGCCTCCGCCGCGGCAATCTTCATGCTTTCGGAAATTCTGGTGGCGTAGCAGCGGAGCGCCCCCTTAAAGAGCCCGGGGAAGCAGAGGACAT
>CAYWLT010000161.1:0-7056 GCA_964459295.1 uncultured Thermodesulfobacteriota bacterium | reverse complement strand
GGCGTCGTAGCCGTCCACGTCTTCCTGGGCGAAGGCCGTGAAGACGCCGTCGGAGGCGTGCCGCCCCCGCACGTCCTGGATCACCAGGGCATAGTCTTCGGCGAAATCAAAGAGCGCTTCATTTTCATCCCTTCCATAGGGGGTCCTGATCAGCAGGACCGGCCAGGAATCATTGTCGCGCGAGGGCAGGTATACATCGGTGGCCAGCAGGGTGCCATCGCGCATTTCCACCATGTAGGTTTCCATGACGGCGCATCCGGACAGCATCAGGCCGAGCGAAAGCAGCAGCAGAGGCGCAAGGCATTGCATAAAAACCCGTGTTGCGGGCGTGCGGGAAGATGACGGTTGTGCGGTTGTGCCGAGCATTGTCCGATATCTCCTGTGCAAGGGTTAACGGTAGCCCCTGAGCCCCTGGCGGATAAAAACGGCGCGCTGAATCTGCTGGAAGAGATATTGATAGCGCGCGGGATCCTCCACGATCCGGGATTGCTCCTTGCCGCCGCCGGCTACAATATTCCCCTTGTCCTTTTTCTTTTCCGCATAGCTGAAGGTGTTGGCGGGAAGCGAACCGACGGCGGTGATGGTGATGCGCTGCCTGATCCGGTTTTCGCCCCAGGGCTCAATGTGGCAGGTAAGCTGCTCCCACCGGTTCCACCCGGACGGGCTTGTTTTCCGGTCCTTTGCATCTTTTATGACCGCATTCCGGTAGCCGGCATCGTTCTCCGCATACCAGTCCTCATGCGGGCCGACGATGTCCTGACGCTTCAGCGAAACCGCCTGGATGATCCCGCTCGGTTTGTCGACCACCTCGATCTGCCAGCCTTCATCCTGCAGCACCGAGATGGTCGCGGCAAACCCGGTGTCAAAGTCGCCTTCCAGCTCTTTGGTCTGCATGGCCGCCCGCTGTTGAACGGAGAGCGGTGGAGGGGGGTGCAGGCGGGATTTTCGCTGGGCGCAGGCCGGGGCGAGGGCGCTGCTGATGAGAACCAACAGTACAGGGAGATGCATTTTTTTCATTGCAATGGTGGGATCCTCTTTAGCAGGTTGTTGAAAAAGTGGTTTTGCCAGGCTGTTCAAAAACATCCCAGATGCAAGGCATGCGAAAGCCTGAGGAATGAGGCGTACATGCGAGTACGCTGCAATGACGAAGGATGAGCGTAACGCAGCAGATGGGTGTTTTTCAACGGCCTGCTAAAACTGGGTGGCCATCATGCGATAGTCCCTGACCACGTCCTTGTCATCGAACTGAATCATCAGGGTAAAGGTGGCGCTGCTCACCTGCCCGGCGGCGCTGCTCTTGCCTGAGGCTCCGCCGCCGGCCGCTCCGCCGCCGATACCCACATCGCCCGCCAACCCTCCGGCAATGGCGCCCGCCCCGCCGGAGGCGTTCCATTCCGCGACTTCCGAGGCGGAAGCCATGCTCTGCTTGTCATAGGTCCACACCTCGTTGCCGTCCCTGTCCCGGGTGATGATGTTGGGCGCGCCGAAGACCGAGATGATCTCGGCCTGGGTGGCGACGCCGACCTTGACGTGCTTCTTGACCATGCCGGCGGTGAGGTTGCTCTTCTGCTGATTACTGTAGGGTAATTCGGGTGAGCGGGCGCGGACGCAGCTCACTGCGAACGCGCAGGATAAAAGAATGAACAGCAGCCAGCAAGGAAATCTTCTTATATCCATGGCGCCTCCCGATGTAACGGTTAAAACAATTTTTTATATGATAAGACTAGGACAGAATTTCCCGGCTGTCAATGGAAATGCCGGGCAGTGCCGTCGGGCTAAAAAAAGGGGGGGGCCGTCCATCCCGGCTCCCCCGTGAAATGGTCTGCATGGTTGCTGTTTTGTTACCGGCCGCCGTCCAGGTACGCATCGATGGCCTTTGCCGCCTTCCGGCCCGCGCCCATGGCCAGGATGACCGTGGCCGATCCGGTGACGATGTCCCCCCCGGCATACACCCCCTTGATGCTGGTGCGGCAGCTCTCTTCGTCGGCGATGATATAGCCCCACTTGTTCAGGGTGAGGCCGGGAGTGGACCGGGGCAGCAGCGGGTTGGCATTGGTGCCCAGCGCCATGATGATGGAGTCAACGTCAAGGATGAATTCGGACCCCTTGACTGGAACCGGTCTCCGCCTTCCGGAGTCGTCGGGCTCACCCAGCTCCATCCGTATGCATTCCATCGAGGTCACCCATCCCTTATCATCGCCGATGATCCTGACCGGGTTGGTCAGCAGCTTGAAAATTGCCCCCTCCTCCTTTGCCCGCTCGATCTCTTCTACGCGGGCGGGCATCTCCTGCTCGGAGCGGCGGTAGACCAGGTAAACCTCCTCCGCACCCAGCCGGATGGCGGTCCGGACCGAGTCCATGGCCACGTTGCCCGCCCCCACCACCGCCACCTTTTTGCTCTTCTTGATGGGGGTATCATACGCGGGAAAGAGGTATGCCTTCATCAAATTGGACCGGGTGAGGAACTCGTTGGCTGAATACACGCCGTTGAGCGCCTCGCCGGGGATGTTCATGAACATGGGACCCCCAGCGCCGATGCCGATGAAAACCGCCTCATAGCCCATCTCCATCAACTCGGGAACCGTGTACAGGGTTCCGATAAGCGAGTTGGTTTTAATCTCCACCCCCAGACTTTCCACGAAATCAACCTCGGCCTGGACGATGGCCTTGGGGAGCCGGAATTCTGGTATCCCGTACACCAGGACTCCCCCGGTCTTGTGCAGCGCCTCAAAGAGGGTCACCCCGTACCCCCGCTTGACCAGGTCGGAGGCAACGGTGAGTCCGGCGGGACCGGAGCCGATGACCGCAACCTTTTTATGGTTGGGTTTGGGTTTAGGCGGCGGCTCGACTTTTCCTTTTTCCCGCTCCCAGTCGGCGACGAACCGCTCCAGCCTGCCGATGGAGACCGGCTCGCCCTTCTTTCCCACCACACATTTGCTTTCGCACTGAATTTCCTGGGGGCAGACCCTGCCGCAGACGGCGGGCAGACTGTTGGTCTCCTTTATTTTTCGCGCCGCCGCGGCGAATTGTTTTTCAGCCACCAGGCTGATGAATGCGGGGATGTCTATCTCCACCGGACAGCCGGTCGAGCAAGCGGGCTTCTTGCACTGCAGGCATCGGGCCGCTTCCTCCGCCGCCTGATCCTCGGTGTAGCCGAGGGGAACCTCCCTGAAATTTTTTATCCGCTCCTCCGCCGGCTGTTCCGCCATGGGCACCCGGTGAGGGCGGATCTGCTTTTTTTCCTTTCCTTCATCTGCCATGAGCTTCTCCTTATGATTGCCTGTGATCAACGCAGATAGCGCTCGTGCCTCAGCCCGCAGGCCTATCCTTCGATGGCGGCAAGCGAGATTTTTTCTTCCGCCAGATACTGACGGAGCCGATTGATGAGCAGGTCAAAGTCCACCTTGTGGCCGTCAAATTCCGGACCGTCCACGCAGCCGAACTTGGTCTCACCCCCCACCATGACCCTGCACACCCCGCACATGCCGGTGGCGTCGAGCATGATGGGATTCAAGCTGACGATGGTCTTGATCTTATAAGGCTCGGTTGTCCTGCAGACAAATTTCATCATCACCGCCGGGCCGATGGCGATAACCCGGTCGATTGTATCCCCGCTCTCCAGGATTTCCCTGAGGGGATCGGTCACCAGGCCGTGCCGTCCCATGGAGCCGTCATCGGTGGTGATGATCAGCCGGTGGGATACCGCCTCCATCTCCTTGGTGAAGGTGAGCAGGTCTTTGGCGCGCGCGCCGACGATGCCGATGACCTCATTTCCCGCCTGGTACAGTGCCCGGGTGATGGGATAAATGACCGCGGTGCCCACCCCCCCGCCGATGCAGATGACTTTGCCGAATTTTTCAATTTCCGTGTGCCTGCCCAGCGGGCCTACCAGGTCAGCGATGCCGTCACCCGGATTGAGTCTTCCCAGCATGGTGGTGGTCTTGCCGACCTCCTGGAAAACAATGGTGATGGTGCCCTCCTCCCGGTCAAAATTATTAACCGTAAGCGGAATGCGTTCGCCCGGCTCGTTCAACCGTATGATGACAAATTGTCCCGGCCGGACCTTTCGGGCGATTTCCGGCGCCTGCAGTTTCAGCAGGGTAACAGTGGTCGCCGGCTTTTGCTTGTCTATCACCTTGTACACAGTCTGCCTCCTTTAAAATTTAGAGCTGATCGGAAAACGGCCGCGCTGCACTGCCGCGTGCGGCATCGGCGGCAATTTCCGGCCACGGCTTATAAGTATGCTGAAATAATACGCTTATCTACCGCGCCGCGGCGTGTGTTGAAGCGGAATTACCTTGACAGGGAAATACACATATGCTAGAAATTTTAAACCATTTTTCAGGGTATTATTATAAAACCGATATTTTATCAAGCGGTAATTTTTACGCGCCGTCTTTTCCCGGCGTTTGAATGATGTCGTACAGGCATGGATACGCGCAATGCGGAAAACAACCCCTCCGTTTCACCGTACGACCATGCTTTTCAACTGGCCTGCGAGGTTGTAAGAAGTGCGGACATAGAGGATCGGGCAGGAAAAAGCGGGGCTTGCTTTGAGAAAGAAGATGACGGGCGCTGCCTGCTCAGGCTCACTTTTTTAAATCGATATTGCCTCATACATTTTCCCGACATCACGGTCACCTATCAGGACGAAGGAGGGGAGGTTCCTCTCTGGAGCAAACTCGTCATTCTCCATTATATCGCGCAGGCGCAGGGACGTCCGGTTGCCGGTGAATGGATCAGCTTCAGGCAATTGTCCGGCGGGGAGGCGTATTATCCGGCCTTTGACAAGCGGTCGCAGCAACCGCTGCTCGGTTTTTTCGCCCGGCGGGCCGAACTCCTGGCAGAGGCCGGTCGTTCCCTGGGCGGGGTCAGGGCAGGCATGGGTGACCGCGGTTTCGTACTTGCCGCTCTCCCGCGCGTCCCAATGGCCTTTCTTTTCTGGAACGGCGATGAGGAATTGCCGCCCGAGGTGCGGATCCTTTTCGATGCAAGCGTGTCCGCTTATCTCTCAACCGAGGATGCGGTGGTGCTGGCGCAGCAGGCGGCCTTCCGGCTCATCGAGCGGGGACGGGAACTGCTGCGGACAGAAAGCAGTTGATTTCTATATGGGCAGGCTGTTGAAAAACGCCCATCTGATTTGTGGCTCAAAGGGGGAGGGGCTTTTGAGCCTTTGAACAGCCTGAAGCAAACTATTTTTTCTACAGCCTGCTCGTGCGAGGAAACCGCCATGGCCGAAGGATACACACCGTTGCTTGTTTTTCTGTTCCTTTCCGTTCTGTTTGCCGGGGCGGTCATCATCCTGTCCTCCCTTTTCGGGAGGAAGGCGGCCACCCGGGAAAAGCTCATGCCCTACGAATGCGGCCTGGACCCGGTGGGCGATGCCCGCGCGAAGTTCCCGGTCAAGTTTTTCATCATTGCCATGCTGTTCATCGTGTTCGATGTGGAGGCGGTGTTTTTATACCCCTGGGCGATTGTCTTCCGGCAGTTTAACCAGTTCAAGGTCTTTGCCTTTGTGGAAATGGCCGTTTTCATCGGCATACTGCTGGTGGGCTTTATTTATGTGTGGAGGAAAGGGGCGTTGGAATGGGACTAGAAAGCTGTTTCGGTGATACCATCATCACCACCACCCTTGAGAAGCTGGTCAACTGGGCGCGCAAATCGTCGCTCTGGCCCGCAACCTTCGGGCTTGCCTGCTGTGCCCTGGAAATGATGGCCACCGCCGCCGCCCGCTATGATATTGCCCGCTTCGGCGCGGAGGTCTTCAGGGCATCGCCCCGCCAGGCGGATCTCATGATCGTTGCCGGCACCCTGACCAGAAAAATGGCGCCGGTGGCGCGGAGGATCTACAATCAAATGCCCAATCCCAAGTGGGTCATAGCCCTCGGCGCCTGCGCTTCATCGGGCGGCATTTTTGATACCTACGCCGTGGTGCAGGGGGTGGATGAGATTATTCCGGTGGATGTGTACGTTCCCGGCTGCCCGCCCCGCCCGGAATCACTGCTCTATGCCATCATGCAGCTTCAGACCAAGATAGAAAAGGAACGCTTAAGGGAAAAAAGCAATGGCTAACCTGGAAGAGCTGGTCGGGAAAATAAAGGCAACCTTTCCCCAGTCCATCGAGGAAACCGTGGTCTGCAAAGATGAGCACACCATTCGGGTGAGGCTTTCATGCCTGCTCGAGGTTGCGCGCTTTCTGAAGGAGGATCCGGAATGCGGGTTCGATTTTCTTTCCGACCTCTGTGGCGTCGACTATATGGGCCGCGCCCCCCGGTTTGAAGTGGTCTATCACCTGTATTCCCTGAAGCACCGGCACCGGCTGCGCATGAAGACATCTCCCGCGGATGAAGACCTTACCGTGCCCTCGGTGGTTTCGGTCTGGAAAACCGCCGACTGGCATGAGCGGGAGTGCTATGATCTCTTCGGCATAACCTTCAGCGACCATCCCGACCTGAGAAGAATTCTCACCCCCGACGGTTTTAAGGAATATCCGCTCAGAAAGGATTTTCCGCTGCGGGGAAGATAAACGGGGGCATTGCACCGTATGGAAACAGCGTCTGACATCAGGACCGAAGCGATAACCTTGAACATGGGGCCCCAGCATCCGAGCACCCACGGGGTGCTGCGGGTGGTGCTGGAGCTGGATGGAGAAGTGGTCACAAAAGCGACGCCGGTGCTGGGATATCTGCACCGGGGTATAGAGAAGCTGGCCGAGCACAAGACCTACCACCAGTCCATTACCCTGACCGACCGGCTGGATTACACCTCGCCGTTCATCAACAACCTTGCCTACGTGCTGACGGTTGAGAAGCTCCTCGGACTGGAGGTGCCGCTGCGCGCACAGTACATCCGGGTGATGCTGTCGGAGCTTACCCGGATCCAGAGCCACCTCGTCTGGCTGGGAACCCATGCCCTGGATATCGGGGCCATGTCGCCGCTTCTTTATTGCTTCCGTGAGCGGGAGGAGACCCTGGACATGTTTGAAATGGTGGGCGGGGCGCGGATGAACCAGAGCTATTTCCGCATCGGCGGTCTGGCCGCCGACCTGCCTGAGGG
>CAYWLT010000160.1:0-7062 GCA_964459295.1 uncultured Thermodesulfobacteriota bacterium | reverse complement strand
CTGTAAGGTTGAAACGGTGACGGAGAGGGATGGAATATGCCCCGGGAATATGATCTGGTGGTAGTGGGCGCGGGACCGGCCGGCCTGATGGCCGCCAAAACGGCGGCGGAGCAAGGGCTCAGGGTGGCCCTGGTTGAGCGGAAGGAACGCATAACCGATATTAACCGCGCCTGCAGCATGATGCTGGTCACCCTGACCGGGAAATATCTCGAGGAGCGGGTGCGCTTAAATAGCCGCGACCGGAAGCTCTGCTTTCCGGGGTACGGCTTTACCGTCACCTACGACGGACCCCACCAGGATTTTTACACCTGGGCGATTTACTCCCACCGGGGCAACAGGGTCCGGCTCGGCAGCTATGAGGAGAATGCGCGCAAGGGCGAGGGCGGCAGGGTGAGCGCAACGTACGATAAGGGGACGCTGCTGCGCAGCCTGCTGGAGGAGGCCCGCGCCCGGAAGGTGGACGTTTTCAATCCCTATAATGTGATCCGGACCGAACTGCGGGGCGGCAGGGTGACGGTGTTCACCCGCGAGGGCCGTTGCTTCAGGGGCGCCTTTGTCATCGCCGCCGACGGGCGCGCCTCGAGAATAGCCCATACCCTGGGATGCAACCGGGGCAGGGCGTACTTCGGCACCGCCATTACCCTGGGCTATGAAATGGTGGGGGTAAACCCGCCGGAGAAATTTGCCCTCTTCCAGATATTTCTCGATGAGACTCCCTCGATGCGGGTGTGGATGACGCCGCGGGCAACCGGGGACAGCCACTTCGTCATGACCACCTCGCTTACCCCGGGCGCGGACCACGCCGGCGCCTTCGAGCGGTTCTCGAAAAAAGGCTTTTTCGCCCCCTGGTTTGAAAAGGCCGAGATAACCCGCACCCTGACCTCCGCGGGCAACGCCCTCTCGCACCTTGTCGATCCCTACAAGGACCAGGTGCTGCTGGTCTCCGACGCGGCGTGGTGCCAGGAGGCGGAGATGACCGGCGCGGTGATCAGCGGCTGGAAGGCGGCCGCCGCGGTGAGCTTCGCCCTGGCCGACGGGAACATATCCCGTGCCGGGGTTGCATCCTATCTCCGCTGGTGGAAGGAGGAGGTGCTGGATAAATATGACTACCGGAGTATGATGCGCAATGCCGTGCTTCCCCTCTGCCTCACGCCGGACGAGATTGATTTTGTGCTGAGCCTGGTTAAAAAATCGCTCCCCAGCATTCTTGATCCTTACGAGACGCCCAAGCTGGTCGGCGGCGCGCTGGCGGAGATAATGCCGTTTATCGCCGGGCGGCGGCCCGACATTCACCGGAAGCTGGTGGGGATGGGCGATGTGCCGCTAGCCGCGGTTTTTGACGGATGCATCAGGGCGGGCTTCCCCATGCCGGTCCGCGGCTAGCCTCACCGGCCCTGAGCCGGATGCGGCGCTTCTTCGCGGAGTTTATCCTGAGCGAATAATGGAGATTCTTCGCTTCTCTCAGACCCCAGGCTTGAAGGTAATTTATTACCGCTTGACTAGTCGAGGCCGATTCACTATACCATGGCCTAGGGGTATCGATTAAGGAGAACACGACATGGTTCTGACACGGAAACGGCTGGACGATATCTTCGGCGCAAGGCGGGTTTTGGACGATGACCCGACGCGTGCGGCATATGCTTGCGACCAGTCTTTCGCGCCACGGCGCATGCCGGATTACGTGGTGTTCCCCGAGACGGTCGAGGAAGTGCAGCGGGTGGTGAGGCTTGCCAATGAAACCCGCACCCCGCTCATCCCGTACAGCTCCGGCCTCAATTTTCACGGTGCCGCCCTCCCCGACCACGGCGGGATCATCGTGAACCTGTCGCGCATGAACAAGATCATTCAGATTGACCAGGAAAACTGGTCCGCGGTGGTGGAGCCCGGGGTCACCTTCGCCCAGCTGCAGAGCGCTTTGATGGAGAAGGGGTTTCGGGTGCTGATTCCTTTCGGTGTGCCCCCGGGACGCTCCGTCCTCACCAGCATGCTGGAACGGGACCCGGCCATGGCGGCGCCCAGCTTTGAGTCCGGCAATTTTCTGATCATGGACACCGAGATCGTGCTGCCCGACGGCGAGCTGTTTAAAACCGGAACATGGTGCGCCGGGGGGGCCGCGGGAGGGCCGCTGGGCCCGGTGCGAAACGTCATCTTCCGCCTCTGGACCGGCGCTCAGGGCACCCTCGGCATCATGACCAAGATGAATCTGAAGATTGAGCCGTTCATCAGGGAGCGGAAGATGTGTTTCTTAAGCTTCGACGCGCTGGCTGACGCGCGCGAACCTTTGAAAATGATCCAGCGGAGGGAAATCGGCCTGGAGTGCTTTCTGCTGAACCGGTTTAACCTGGCCTGCCTCCTGAGCCATGAGTGGACGGTGCCGGACGCATTCCCCGCAGCGCCCAGGCCGTCCGAGAGCTTCCAACGATATCAGCGCATCCTCCCGCCCTGGGTATTGGCCGTCTGTCTCGCCGGCGCGCCCCGGCGCCCGAAGGAAAAGATCGCTTACCAAGAAGAGGCGTTGCAGGAGATTGGTCACATCCTTAATTGCGAAGTCAGGGAAGAGCTTCCCCGGGTGAGTGGATTGAGCCGACTGATGCTGCACGAGATTGTGTATCCCTGGGGGATACTCAAGAAATTCAATTACCAGGGCTCGGTGCACTCGCTGAGCTTTAAATGCTCGCTGGCGTCCATCGCGGATATGGAAGCGACAGTGCGGAACGAGTGCGAGGCGGCCGGCTACAGCGCCTCTTCTTTAGGCGGTTACCTGCTCCCGCTGGAAAGGGGCAGGGCGGTGCACGCTGAGTTCGACCTCCACTGTGACCTGAACAGCGATTCGGAGGCCGGGAAGGTAAAGCAACTCTGGACCGCGGCATCGCAGGCGCTCATCAATCAAGGGGCGTATTTTGACCGGCCGTACGGTGCCTGGGCGGAAATGGTCTATCAGCGCGCGGGTGAGTATACCGGCAAGCTCAGGCAGATTAAGCGGGAGCTTGATCCGAACGGCATTCTCAATCCCGGGAAATTGTGTTTTTAACCGACGGCATCATTGAGCAAGGTGTGAGCGAGGTCATTATGTCAGAGCCCAAGGCAAAGGTAATCCCCGGCAGGATTTCACGGGACGTCTTTCAGGCGCTGCAGGACGTGGTGGGTCCGGAGTGGATTTCGGAAGACCGCGCGGTTATTGAAACCTACAGCCGCTTTTCGGTGGATGCCGTCGGCGTTTTGCGAAAGCACCAGCGGGACGCCACAATGATCCCCGCCTGCATTGTCCTCCCCGCAACCACCGAGGAGGTGCAGGCGATCATGCGCATCGCCAACCGATTCGGGGTGCCGGTCATTCCCTTCACCAACGGCATGATCGCCTTCAACGGGCCGACCACACCCCACCCCACGATTTGTGTTCACGTGAGCCGGATGAACCGGGTGCATATCGACGAGGAAAATCTCACCGCCACCCTGGAAGCCTACGGGGATTACGGGCAGCTGCAGGCGGAGGCGATGAAGCGGGGCCTCTGGAACGGGGGTTCGCCCCTGGCCACCACCCTCTGTAAATTATCCTCCCAGTCGGCATTCGCCGGCATCTGGCAGACCGATCTCAAATACGGAACCCTGACCAGGAATATCGTGAGCATCAAGGTGGTGCTTCCCACCGGAGATGTACTGATAACCGGATCGGACACCGTTGCCGGCGCCAACTGCCTCTGGGAATACGGGCCCGGCCCGGACCTGCAGAGTCTGGTGCGAGGCGGGGCGGGGACAGTGGGCGTCATCACCGAAATAAAGGTGAAGCTGCACGCCTGGACGGGGGGGTGTGTGCTTCCTGAACCGCCCGCCGGCCGTCCGTCCATTCCCGACTATCATGAACCGCGCTACGACACCGCGCCGCCGCCGGATCGGGTCAAACTCCTCTGGGTTGAATTTCCCGACTACGATTCGGAGGTCAGGGCGCTTCACGCGGCGGCCCAGTCGGGCATCGGCATGGGACTGAACGCCACCGGGGTGTACAATTCCTATTACTGTTCCCAGACCCAGGCCATGACCATGGAAAGGGTTGCCGACAAGTTCTTTCCCCCTTACAACCTCTATGTGATCCTCTACGGCGTCACCTCGGAGGCCCAGATGGAGTACGAGGAGAAGGTTTTTCGCGAGATCATGGCGGAGCACAATGCCGTCTTCCTCACCCCGGAGCACAAGGGGGATGTGCTGAAGGCGCTCGCGCCCTGGAACCTGGACTGCATCAGGCATGTGACCGGCTTCCGCATGAACCGCTTTTTTTACGGCGGTTCCATCGTTCCCGGCGGGCTGCTCAAGGATGCCGCCTATAAAACAAGGGAAATCTGGGGGCGCACGGTTAATGGCATGGGGGAGACCTTCGTCACCGACCGCGGCGGCATCGACGACACGCCGTTTCTCTACGCCATCGAACGGGGAAGCAGGCACTGGCTCTCGGAGGCGGATGTATATCCCGACCCGCTTGATCCGGAGAAGCTGAACCGGGCGCGGGGCCTTACCGTTGCCGCGGTTGCCGACTTCGTCTCGCAGAAGTACCCGGCCATCGGCATAGGCGTGGCCATAGAGCCGCTCACCACTTTTTTCCCGGAGCACGGACCCAATGTGCACCTGCTCTTTAGAAAGCTGCGAAAGATTTTTGATCCCAACAGCATCTGCGCCCCCGGCCGGCAGGTGTTCAGCGAGGACGAGATGAAGGATCTGCCGCAGGAGATGATAGACGGCATCAACCGGCTGCGCGCCCAGTACAAAATGCCTCCGGTGGGGAGAAAATAGGAGGATGCAGGATTACAGGATGCAGGATACAGGATACAGGATACAGGCTACCGGCAACCTCAAGATGCCGGCTGACCGGATCGTCGACGGGGCGGCGCCCAACCCGCCGGATATCGTGTCATCAGGCATCGGATTGCATTGTCAGGATTGGTAATGACATCCGGCGGGAGGTCGCTGCCGTAAGGCAACGGTAAGCGGCGCGTTACGGTGTTCTGTAAAGAATAATTTACGAAATCATTTTTTGTAAATTATGATTGACAGAAATGCGAGGAGGTGCTAAAGCCTTTTTTACGATCAAACAATTTAATCGCAATGCTAGAGCGCCGGTGGAAATAGATATAGGGTCTAAACTATTGCGGTTGAGAAAGGAGCAGGGGCTATCCCTCCGGGCACTGTCGAAGGCGAGCGGCATCTCCGCCAATGCAATCAGCCTGATAGAAAGAAATAAAATTTCACCCACCATCTCCACGCTGACAAAACTTATCGTAACCCTCAAATCCAATCTCACGTTTTTTTTTGAAGAAAAGAAAACAAGGGACGTCGTCTACCGGAAGCGCAATACCAATGACCAGATGACATCGCGGAACTCCAAGGTGCGGCTGGTAAGCCTTGGCTCGGGTCTGCCCAACCAGAAAATTGAACCCGTCCTGGCTACCTTTGACGAGGGGGCTACCAGCGGTAGCAAGAGCCTCACCCACCAGGGAAACGAGCTGGTGTATTGCCTTGAAGGAAAAATCAAATTTGAAATTGAAGAACAGCAGTACCTGTTGGAGCCGGGTGACAGCATTTTCTTTAACGGCACCAGGCCCCACCGTTGGACCAACGTGAGCAAAGGCAAGTCAAAGGTGCTGGCAGTCATGGCAACCAAGCATTGGCTGCGCAAGGATATTGCTGCCCGATAAATGGCGCGATGACCGTGGCCCGGTCATGCCGCAAGGTCCGGCACGGCAGGTACGGGCCGTCGATGTCCGGTAATGCTTTTTTGCCCGCCCCTTCAGGCCTTGGCGGAAAGATGCCTTGTCCCGCATACCGCAATCGCGGCGGACCGGAGCGCCTAATCCTGTCTATAGATACCGGGAGGAATCGGCATGATAAAAAGTTATTCAATCGTTGTTCTGGTGCTCGGCCCGGCCTTGTTATGTTCGCCGCTGGGCTGCAAGCAGAAGAAGTCGACCTTTACCTTCCCGCATATACCCGCTATCGTCAGCGAAAATCTGACCACGGTGGTGGCCTTTGATGAAGATAACATCCTGCTGGCCGGTGACTACAATTATCTGAGCACCACCGGCCAGGGCAGCCAGATCCGCCATGAAAACAGCAAGCAGGGTTTCTGGACGGTGCAGCATACCGGCCTCAATGGCGAGCTTATCTGTGATGTGGTTTTTCCCGACCGGCAGAACGGCTGGGCGGTGGGCATACTGGGCGCCATCATCCATACCACCGACGGAGGAACGCCCTGGGAGCGGCAGAACAGCGGCACCGGGAAGCACCTTTTCACCGTGAGCTTTCCGGACAAGAATAACGGCTGGGCGGCGGGCGATGTCATGACCCTGAACCATACCCCTGACGGCGGCAAGACCTGGGAGCCGCAGACCGTCCAGCAGAGCACCGATGAAAATGTCTTTGCCTCCGAGGTAATTTTCAACGGCGTCTATTTTCTTGATGCCCAAGAAGGCTGGCTGGTGGGCGAATTCGGTTCGGTCTATCATACCACCGACGGGGGGAGGAACTGGCAAATCCGGGCCATTGAGGCGTTGCAGCCCAAGGTGGATGAGGATGAGTGGGAGCTTCCGAAATTGACCCTTTTTGACGTCCGTTTTTTCGACCGGCAGCGCGGCTTCATTCTGGGGGTCGACGGGACCATGCTCAAAACCGACGACGGCGGCCGGGAATGGAAGAAGGTTGACAGCGCCGCCGTCAACTCGCTGTTCTCCATTGCGGCAATCGGCGATACCTGCTGGGCGGTGGGGGACCGGGGGGTGTACATCGTTTCCACTGACGGCGGGAACACCTGGACCAACAATGAGCATGCCATTCACACCAAGGGCTGGCTTACCTCGGTTGCCTTTGTCAACGACAACGTGGGCTGGGTGGTTGGAAAGTCAGGCGCGGTTTTTAAAACCATTGACGGGGGCAAGACCTTTGAATGGCTGTCGGGCGTCTCCTATGACTGGCCCGAATTTAAGCCGCCCAAAGAGCTGGTGGGCGAGTAGACATTATGGGACCCTCTAATTATTCATTTTCTTGTCATTCCCCGACTTGATCGGGGAATCCATGTGT
>CAYWLT010000159.1:0-7085 GCA_964459295.1 uncultured Thermodesulfobacteriota bacterium | reverse complement strand
GGCACGACCCGGTGCCTTCGACTTTAAGCGAAAGCAGGCAGCTTTGCAGAGGCTTTGATACGGGCTGTTGCCATGCGGGTCTGTCGGACCAAGTGAGAGAGTCGCTGCCGTTCTACAGGATCCGAATATTCTTGTTGTGGCTAAAAAGCCCCTCCCTCTGAGCCGCTGAAAAGTCTTAGGAAAACTACTGTTTCAACAACCTGCTACTGCGATGCCTCAAGATTTTCAATCATGCTAACCAGTGGAGCGGGCGGGGTGACCAGGGTAAGCTCATCGGGCAGAAGTTTGAGCGCCCTGCGCCATGCCCGGTCGCTTACGGTGAATACCGGCTGCTTATGAATAAAAGCGCGGGGTAGGAGCATGCGGCAGGCGCCCATGCCCGCAAAGCCTTTGATCACGCTGCCCGTCGCGTAACAGTACGCCCTGGTCAGGCGGTGAACCTGTTCAGCGTTGGCCAGGATAATGAGCGCATCGGGCTGGGGCACGCTTCCCAGAGGCCCCATCAGAATTGCCGCACAGGCCTCCCGGAACCGGGGGAAAAGGGCCTGTGCCGCGCGTTCCGCTTTCTGCTGAACGGCTTCGGTCGGGAAAATGTTGATGGCGCTCACGTGATAATCCTCGCTTTCCCGGCGCTGGCCGTCATTCATGACGGTGAGCGCCGGATCAAGGCCGGTGGCCGCGCACCCCAGGAGGCACACGTGGTCGTCGAGGACGGTGTAGAATGTCCGGCCCTCCTCAAGCACCTCACCCATCATGTAACAAATATTGTTCTTGTCCTGGTACGCTTGAAAACCTTCAGGCTCCTGTTTGCACTGCCTGAGGGCGATCACCTCTTTGCTGATATGCAGATCTTCCCTTAAAATGCGCCTGATCGAGCGTTCATCCATAGGGCCGGTCCTTAACGAATGGGAACAAGGGTTATCTCAAAAAGCTTGGGCCACAGCTTGCCGGTCACAAACAAGCGGTCGTTTTCATCATCATAGGCAATGCCGTTCAGCACATCAACCGGATGTTCATAGTCCTCCGCGCTCAACAGACCGTCGAGCCTGATCCAGCCGGTCACCCTTCCCGTCTCCGGATCAATGCGCGCAATTGTATCGGTCTTCCAGACATTGGCATAAATTTCACCCTTGACGTACTCCAGTTCATTGAGCATGCCCACCGGACCGGATCGATCGTGGACATAAAGCTGCCCTGTCCGCCTGAAGGTTGCGGGATCAAGAAAGTACAGGTTTGAGCCGCCGGTGCTCATGATCAAGCGCTTTCCGTCATGGGTAAGACCCCACCCTTCCGTCTCGTAAAAAAAATGCTGCTGGAGTTCAAAGCTCTCCTTATCGTACACAAATCCGGTGCGAGAACGCCAGGTTAATTGAATGATCCGTTCCTGATAAATGGTAATGCCCTCACCGAAATATTGACCGGGCAACAGGCGCCGCTTGAGCACCCGGCCGGTTTCCAGATCCAACTTGCGCACCGAGGAGTTCCCGTTCAGTCCGGTCCCCTCATAGAGAAAACCGTTTTCCCATACCAGTCCCTGGGTGAAAGCCCCCCGGTCATGGGGGTAGATGTTCACCACCCGATACCCATACCGCGGCGTGGTTTCATTATTTGGACAGGAAGAAAACAGCAACACAACCACCGCAAACACACATGATAGGCGGAAGATCTTGGCAAAATGTGATATGCTTGCTTCGTCCTTCATCACGGCACACCGCTTTATTCAAAGACAAGTATATGGGTTGCATCCATGGTGCGGGGCCATTTTACCCTGTTTACCGCCGGTAAGGCAATTAAAAGTTTGCGCTGCCCCGGCGGCAGAATACCATTGACCAATCCGGAACATTACGATACTCTTTTGCACAATGCATCTGCTGAGGAAGGGAATCCATGCATTCAACCGCCGGAGCCGTGGATCTGGTTCAGATACTCTTTGCCGCTCTTAACAGCCGCGACCTTTCCTCGCTTGAGCGCCACCTCGCCGAGGATGCCAGTTTTGATTTCCCCGGCCCGGGGCTCATCAGCGGCCGCAAAAAGATTCTCCTCTTCCTGAAAATCCTTTTCAGAAAATACAGCCGGCTGACCTTTTCAGTGGCCAAAATCATTGCGCAACAGGATTGCGCCTGTGCTCTCTGGATAAACGACGGTGAGGAAAGGACCGGAAAATCTTACCGCAACAGCGGCATCACCTTTCTGCAGTTTAAGGAAGGTAAAATTATGTTCCTCAGTGATTATTTCAAGGACACCTCTTTTACTATCTAGATCCAAATATATCAATAACCACGGATAAATAACAGCTATCTTTCAACAATAACATGAATATCGTGGCGTTTCATGGCAGCCCCCGCAAAAACAGCAACAGCTCACAAATGCTGCGTGAACTTCTCCGTGGAGCGGTGCATGGACAGGCTAACTGTCATGAAGTTTTTGCAGACGGGAGCAATGTGACAAACTGCAGAGGTTGTCTCAGATGCAACCTCATAAAGCGCTGTGCCGTAAAAGGAGATGAGTGGGAAACGTTGCGCATAAAAATACTTGATGCCGATATGCTTGTTTTCGCGTCGCCGGTTTATTTTCATCACCTGTCCGCGCCGCTTAAAAAGATCCTGGACCGGTTTCGCTCTTTTATGCACGTGCAGATAACCGGGCATGGCCTTATCCACACCCCCTGGCAGGCGTGGCAGAAGCATTTCGTCCTCCTGCTTGCCCAGGGTTCCCCCGACCAGGCAGGCGCACAGCCGATACTTGACCTCTTCACCTTCCTCACCCATGCCTTAGGACCCGGGAACCGCCTCCACGCCATCATTGGCACACGGCTGGCCGTTCAAGGCCAGGCAATCATGTCAAGGGAAGAACTTGAAATTCTTTATGCCAGGCTGGATCTGCCTGCTCACCTGGCTGCCGCGGACTACCAGCGCAATCAGGCGCTTTTACAATCGTGCTATGAATTGGGGCGCCGGCTGGCGGGAAAGCGGGTTGGATAACCTGCCACCCCCGCTTCATCCGGTAGTATTATTTCAAGGGGGGAAGGGCTGTTTGATAATATTTGACAAAGGCGATATATTTTTTTATGATGTGACGGATTTTCACCGAAGCACCAGGCATCCGGGCACATCGACGACGTCCCCTCATTCGTTGCTTCGCCCGCCGCGGAGGCAAAGAGTGAGGGGTGCGCATTATGATAAAATGGCCTGAGCGCCGGTTAGCATCACCACGACGTACGCCTCACACTTATGCACAGTGCAAATCATACCAGCGGAATTAAAATCTCGGTCGACGCGATGGGCGGCGACTTTGCCCCCAAAACCACCGTCGAGGGAGCCGTGCTGGCGGCCCGGGAATTGAATATCGCCAGCATCCTGGTCGGCAATGAGTCGCTGCTTGCCGAGGAATTGTCCTCCTATGACCATTCGGGGCTTCCCATTGAAATCCGGCATGCCCCTGAAATCATCACCATGGATGAATCCCCGCTCAACCTGATACGCAAAAAAAAGCATTCATCCATCCGCATCGCGTTTGACCTGGTAAGAAGCGGGGAGGCCCGGGCGGTTGTCACCGCGGGCAATTCGGGAGCCGCCCTTACCGCTTCTTTGTTTGTGCTCGACAACATGAAGGGCATCGATCGGCCGGCAATTGCCACCGCCATGCCCACCCTGGCCGGATCGGTCATCGTCATCGACGCCGGCGCAAACACCATCTGCAAGCCCTTCAACCTGGTGCAGTTTGCCCTGATGGGTTCGGTGTACGTCCAATGCCTGCTGGGCACTGAGAACCCGCGGGTCGGCGTCTTGAGCAACGGCGAGGAAGACTCCAAGGGAACCAAATTGACCCGTGAATCAAGCGCCCTGCTCAAGGACAGCACCCTCAACTATATCGGCTACGTGGAAGGCAAGGAGGTTTTTAAAGGTGACGTCGACGTCGTGGTCTGTGACGGCTTTGTCGGCAATGTTTTGCTCAAGGTGAGCGAGGGCGTCGCAGAGACCATCGTGGCCGCCCTTAAGCACGAGATCCAGAAAAGCATCTCTTCCCAATTGGGGTATATCCTGGCAAAAAAATCCTTCGACGATTTCAGAAAATGGTTTGACTACGCCAACTACGGCGGATCTCCCCTGCTCGGGGTCAACGGGGGTGTGATCATCAGCCACGGCCGATCCAATGCCAAGGCAATCAAAAACGCCATCCGCGTGGCCAGAGAACTGGTTGAAAAAAAGGTGCTCGAGCGTCTCGAGGAAAATTTAAGTTCCAACCACGACCTCCATACCGTGGGCAAAAAACATGGGCTGTTCGAAAAAGTATTCAAGTAGGAACCACATTAAAATGACCCTATCGGCGACTCTCACCCGTGCCGTTAAACGCGTGAGTCGTGCCCCCACCGCACATTAATACCAAAACCCTGCTTTTTACCACGATTTAACCCCGGCGCCATTCATCGGTATGGTTGCCCGCTATTTATCTCTGCTTGACAAGGCAGCGTCAATTTCATATATAGAGAGGACACGACACCGCATCAACCCGCTTCTTTGAAGGCGGTTTTTCATCACGCAACCAGCGCGGTTCCTGCCTTTCGTCACCACCCTTCAAACCCAAGGAGTGATTGACTATGAAATACCGGGGATGCTATGTACTGCTTTGCCTTATCATTTTGGGATTTCCAAACAGCACCTATACCCGGGAACAACCAGACGCTCCACTCAACAATGGTCAGTGTGATCTTCAACGGGCATTGGACATTGCCCTGAAAAACAATCCTGAATTAACCGCCCTGGAAAGCGAGTTAAGGGCGGCTGAAGCACGCATATCACAAGCAGGTTTGTGGCCAAACCCCACCTTTTCCGCGGAATCGGAAAACTTCTCCGGCGATAAATCAGGTTTTAGCCATACCGAGAATACCTTCAGCATTTCTCAGCCATTTCTCCTGGGAGGAAAACTGGCGCTTCAAAAAAACATAGCCGAAAAGGAAAAAGAAATTATCCGGTACAATCTTGAAGCAAAAAAAATTGATATCATCGCCGAGGTTGAACATGCCGTCTATGATGTTTTATTGTTTCAGGAAATTGTGGTGTTTGCAAAAGAAAACCAGGCCAACGCAAAAAAGCTTTACGATTTTACAGCGGAAAAATCGGGGAAACAGGATGGCACATTCCATCAACACGAACTCTTAAGCGCAAAATTGGAACTAGCCCAGGCTGAACTTGAAATTTATAATGCGGAAAACGATGTGGAAATTGCAAAAAAAAATCTTGCCAACTTATGGGGCGAACCGGAACGCCCCCTGGATAGAATCGCCTGCGAACTGGATAGAACATTCCATGTCCCTGAATATGAGTCTTTAAGGGAGTTTGTAATAAATAATAACTATGAAATTAAAGCCATGGGAGAACAAAAAAAACGAGAGGCGATTTCCTTGCGATTGGCAAAAGCGGAAAGAATTCCCGACCTGGATCTGGGATTCGGTGTCAGGCAGTTCGCGGATGATGATACCTATACATTTGTCACCGGATTATCATTTCCCCTTCCCTTATTCAATCGCAACCAGGGAAAAATACGGGAAGCAATGGACAACATCAAAAAAATCGAAGCGGAACAAAATATCCTCACCAACCACCTCCTGTTGCAATTGGGCACGTGTTACAAAAATTACTGCAACACCCTGCGACAAGTAACCATCGATAAAAACTCGGGTTTACCAATGGCCCAGGAATATTTTGACCTAACCATGAGGGAATACCAAAAAGGCATTGTAGATTATCTGGATGTTTTAAATGCTGAAAGAAAACTCACAGAAACGAAAAAAAGATATACCGAAGCATTACATGACCTTCAGGTGGCGGTTGCCAGTCTGGAGAAATTATGTTCAAAAACATTTCATGATATAAACGGGGAAGCTTTTTGATTTATTCCCATAATTGAGCCGCCAGGTTCATCCCCGCTGCCCCGGGCCACGCCACTGCTTGACAAAATACCTTACCCATGGTAGGTACTATTCCATTCAGTTTACCCCTTGCTGATCGTACCATGCGAACAGGAAAGCCGCGATCCAGGATACATCGAGCAATTCTTTATATGGTCATATTCCTGATCACCTTGGCAGGAAGTATGAGCGGTGGCGTGCTGTGTTTTGGTTCTAATCATCACATACATATTGAGGTAACCTTTAACGGGGTTGACTGTGGCCATTTTCCCCTTGCCGCCTTGGATACAACCGACGGTCATGTTTTGACCGCAGAATCACCCTTGCCCCCCTCCCCCTGTTACGCCTGCACCGACATACCTCTTGCACTCCCCGACTATCTACGGTTGCAGCAAAGCGGATTTACCGCTTATTCCCATAATCAAAATGCAACACAGGCCATGGCAGTTCTTCCTTTTTTTTCCTTTCAGTTCTTTCCTCGGGGCTTCCATCCAGACCACCTGCTCAAGTTACCACCCACAAGTTATAGTTCCCTCAGTCGGATTTTAGGCAGCACCCTTCGCATTTAAAGACCGGCTATTCCACGCTCTCCGCTTTATATCCTTCACCATTGTATCATTGCCTGCGCCCGGAGCAGGCGGCTCACTTACATTCATGATGTACAGTATTTCTCGGGAGGTTGAATATGCATTATATGCCAGGTAAGGCAGCCGTAATCCTATGCATACCGGCACTGTTTATTGCCTGTGCGACGACAAAGACTGACAGGGTGGGGCCCGAAGCGCGGCCTGAAGGAGTCGGCATTAAAACCGATGCGGCTCCGCCGCCGCCGTCCGTCGCCCGCCAAAGAACACAGCCCGATGAGGCGGAGCCTGAAACACTCACTTTACATAATGCGATATCCCGTGCCCTGATCAATAATCCGGAACTGGCCGCCTCATCCTGGGAGGTTCGGTCCGGTTCAGCCCGGGTGGCCCAGGCGCGACTCTATCCCAACCCTGAGCTTGAAGTCGCGGTTGAAGAGTTCGGCGGATCAAAGGCGCAGGACAACCCGGGAAAATCGTCTGACACCCTCAGGCGCTTTGATGGCGCGGAAACGACCGTTAAAATGAGCCAGTCATTTGAACTGGGAGGAAAGCGTTCCAAACGCACACGGGCCACAACGCTCGAGCACAAC
>CAYWLT010000158.1:0-7122 GCA_964459295.1 uncultured Thermodesulfobacteriota bacterium | reverse complement strand
TCAATGAGTTGAAAATTGAGATTCTTCGGCTGCAGCCTCAGAATGACATTATGACCCAGTCTCGGAAGGTAGAGGGGACCAATGCTTTTAGCAGAGCATGGGATTGCTTCGTCGGCTTTGCCTCCTCGCAACGACATGGTAAAAATGTCGCAATTGGTTAATGGGTGAGTGGTTTATTACGCTCATTGTTAATAACCTTTGTCATTCCCCGTATGAAACGCTATTTACCCAAAAAAATTCTTATCGAGCAGGACGCGGCTGACCTGCCCCTGACCCGGACGATACTGAAGAGGCTGGAAGGGGTTCCCCGTGAATATACCGCCTCTCTCAAACCGTACCTCGAGAAAATGAGCGGCCAAGGCCGGCGCGACGCTCAGAACACGCTGCTGCTGTGCAAGAACCGGGGAAGATTTTTTGAGCCCTGCCCCGGAACAAAAAACTACCTCTGCTGCGGCTATTTCATCCTTGATGTTGCCGCCAACTGTCCTCTCAACTGCAGCTACTGCATCCTGCAGTCATATTTGAATAATCCCTGCATGGTGGTACATGCCAACACGGACGAGATGCTTGCGGAACTGGACGGCATGCTTGATCTTCACCCGGAGGGCTTCTTCCGGGTGGGTACCGGAGAGTTCACCGACAGCCTGGTTCTGGACCATCTTACCGCCTTGAGTACGGTGCTGGTTCCTCATTTTGCCCGCCGGGAAAATGCCATGCTGGAGCTGAAGACCAAGACCGATGTCATCGAACATCTTCAAGGGCTTAATCACGGCGGCAATACCGCCGTCTCCTGGTCTCTCAATGCTGAGCCGGTGGTCAGAAGCGAGGAGCCCTTCGCCTGCTCTCTTGATGCCCGGCTGCATGCGGCGGCCCGGTGCGCGCAATGGGGGTACGCGGTGGGCTTTCATTTTGACCCGCTCATCCATTACCCGGGCTGGGAGCATGACTACCGGCCGGTGGTCGAAAGGATTTTTCAGGCGATCGACCCGGCCTGCATCTGCTGGATCAGCCTGGGCTGCTTCAGATATATGCCCGGGCTGAAGCAGGCGGTCATGGATCGCCACCCTTCGAGCGATCTATTCTGCCGGGAATTTATCCGCGGGCTTGACGGCAAGATGAGGTATTTCAAGCCGATCCGGATAGAGATGTACCGAAAAATGGTCGCGTGGATACGGAATTGCAGCGCGGATGTCTCGATTTATCTCTGCATGGAAAGCGGCGAGGTGTGGGAAAAAGCGCTCGGCTTTGCGCCGGCCGATGCTTGCGACCTGAATATGCGATTGGCTGATTATTGGCTGTTGAAAAGGAGATGAGACATTCGTGCCGCGAACTGCGAAACAAATGGTTGTGGCTGACAAGCACCTATCCCTGCGCCACACATCAGACGGCGGTTTTCGACCGCCGGTTAGAGAGACCGGTCGCGGGATTCCTTGATTGTTTTGCGCCCGAAGTCGCCGTCTGCTTTTTGGGGGATGGGCGAGGGGGCCGAAACGGAGTCGGTGGTGCGGTTGTGCCCCGCGGGCTGGGTTTTACCGCCGGCGGGGAAAAAAGCCAGGAATGAAATGAGCGTGAAAAAGGCGACGACGAACACGCAGTTTCTGAACTTTACCATTGATTCACAATCCTCAGATACACGATGACGGTTTGACCTGAACCACCTGGCCCCTATCGGCAAACCGTCAATCAATCTTTATATAAAGATATGCCTGCATAAAACGGAACCTCAGATTCGCCTTTATACAGGAGCTTCCGACCCCGGTCAACATTTTTTTTGTTCAGCCGGAACTTTGCAGATTCAATCGCAGAAAACAGAAGCGGCGCAAACCTGTGCCCAGGGTATTATCAGAAAAGCATTGACATTGTATTGTGCGCGGCCTAGATTCGTGTCACGTGTCAGGATGAATCTATCAGCAGCGAAGCGGAAGGCATTCGCAAATCCTAAACGAGGCAAACCCCATGGCGGCAAAAATTACCATACTTGATCTCAAGGACATGAAGGAACGGGACGAAAAAATAACCATGCTTACCGCTTACGACTATCCCACCGCCCGCATCCTTGACCAGTGCGGCATAGAGGTGCTGCTCGTCGGGGATTCCGTGGGCAACGCCATGATGGGCCTGGAAAACACCCTGCCGGTCACGGTTGATGAAATGATTTACCATACCCGGGCGGTGGTGCGGGGGAGGAAGCGCGCCCTGGTGGTGGCGGACATGCCCTTCATGTCCTACCAGGTGAGCGTTGAGCAGGCGAAGCGCGAGGCCGGGAGGATGATCAAGGAGGGCGGGGCGGAGGCGGTTAAGCTTGAGGGCGGAGAGGTTATGGAGGACGTGATCAAGGCCGTCTGCGACATTGATATTCCGGTAATGGGCCACATCGGCCTCACGCCTCAGTCGGTGCACCGCATGGGCGGTTACAAAGTGCAGGGCAGAGAGGAGCGGCAGCGAAAAAAACTTCTGGCGGACGCGCAAGCGGTGGAGCGCGCCGGCGCCTTCTGCGTTGTGCTTGAGGCGATTCCGGCCGCGCTGGCGACGGAAATCACCCGGACCCTGCGCATTCCCACCATCGGCATCGGGGCCGGCGTGAATTGTGACGGACAGGTGCTGGTGATACACGATCTGCTGGGAATTTCCGGTGCCTTCCGGCCGAAATTTGTGAAGCAGTACGCCAACCTGGAGGTCGCCATCGCCAAAGCGGTTACAACCTACCTCTCTGAGGTCAAGAAGAAGAGGTTTCCCACCGCCAAACACAGTTTTTAAGTATTCGAGGACATTCCGGTGCGGATCATAAGCGGCGTGGGAGAAATGCAGGCGTTGGCCGGGGAAACGCGGCGGCAGGGGAAGAGGATCGTCCTCGTGCCCACCATGGGTTTTCTCCATCAGGGCCATCTGAGCCTGATGCGCGAGGGCAGGCGGCGCGGCGACCTTCTGGTGGTGAGCATCTTTGTCAATCCCGCCCAGTTTGGGGCCGGGGAAGATTATGAAGCCTATCCCCGCGACCTGGAGCGGGACCGGGATTTAGCCGGCCAGGCCGGGGTTGACGTAATCTTTGCCCCGCCGGCGCGGGAGATGTATCCGGCGCGCTATCAAACGTATGTGAGCGTTGAAGAGGTCACCCGGTATTTGTGCGGGGCATCCCGGCCGACCCATTTCAGGGGAGTGACCACGGTCGTCTGCAAGCTATTTAATATCGCCAGGCCCCACACCGCCATCTTCGGCGAGAAGGATTTTCAGCAGATGGTGGTTATAAAACGAATGGTCGCCGATCTCAATCTTGAAGTGGAGGTCGTGGGGATGCCCACGTACCGCGACGCCGACGGGCTGGCCATGAGCTCCCGCAATGCCTACCTGACGCCCCCCGAGCGCACTGCCGCCCTCTGCATATCACGGGCGCTGAAAGAGGCCGCCGCGCTGTTCGGGCGGGGTGAGCGCCGGGCGGAAGCGATAGTGCAGGCGGCGCGCATGGTTATTGACGCTGAACCGCTGGCCGGGATTGATTATATTGAGCTGTGCGATACGGATGAACTGAAAGACCTGGCTCGGGTTGACCGGGAAGCGGTGCTGGCGGTGGCGGTCAGGATTGGCCGGGCGCGGCTCATCGATAACGTGGTGCTGAAACCTTAGGGGTGTGCGACCAAACGTTGCATAGGAGATTCATCGCTGGCGCTCAGAATGACACGTATGAGGATCGGAATGATAGGCGTAGGGGCGTATGGCCATACGCCCCAGCATGATGTGGCTGTTTTGTTATCCTGGGTGAAACGAAGGATCTTGTTTTTCTGGTGTGCCAAGGAGAGGGATTATCTGCAGGGGCGACCGGTGCCCCTGCAGGAATTATAGACGTGCGTCTTTACCTGCCGTATTCCTCGCGTATCAGCTTCATGTCTTCCCACACCTCCCGTTTCCGCTCCGGATTTCTGAGCAGGAAGGAGGGGTGAAAGGTGGCGATGAGCCGGGCGTTACGGTAGGGGAAGAACCTGCCCCGCAGGCGGGAGATCTTTTCATCGGTTTCCAGCAAAGTCTGCGCCGCGAAGGTTCCCAGGGCGCAGATGATCCTGGGCCGGATGGCCTCGAGCTGTTTGCCCAGGAACGGTTCGCACGCCTTGATCTCATCGGGCTCGGGGTTTCGGTTTCCCGGGGGCCGGCACTTGATGATGTTGGCGATGTAGACCTCCTCGCGGGTAAGATTGATCGATTGTATAATCCGGGTCAGCAGCTGACCGGCCCGGCCGACAAACGGCTCCCCCTGCCGGTCTTCATCCTCACCGGGCCCCTCGCCCACAAATACCAGGCGGGCTTCCGGATTGCCGGCGCCGAAGACAATATGAGTTCTATGGCGGTGCAGCTTGCAGCGGGTGCACTCCCCCAGCTCCCGCCGGATATTCTGAAGCAGCGAAGCGCTTCCCGCCTGAACCGGCGCATCGGCAACCGGCAGCCCCTCCACCCCTTCCTCTTTCAAACAGTGCAGGTAATCCTCCAGGGAGGCCACCACCTGTTCCAGTTCAACTTTCAGCCGGCTGATCTTCTCCATCTACCGCCTTTCTTGCCTCGGCCGGGGCCGGCTTGCCGCGCCGCGGCATGGTGGCCTGCTCCGCCTTCAGTTCTTTGATTTTGTTCAGGATGGTGTCCGCCAGCGCTTCCTTGTCCATGAGGGGAAGACTGTTGATCCTGCCCTCATAGTCAATCAGGGTTGCCTCATTGCTGTCGGACCCGAACCCCCCCTGCTTTTGCAGCGCGCTGTTGACCACGATCAGATCGAGATTTTTCCGGTCCAGCTTTGACTTGGCCTGGGAGATGAGGTTTTTAGTTTCCGCCGCAAAGCCCACCAGAAACCGGTTTCCCTTGTTTCGCCCCAGCTGGTAGAGTATGTCGGGATTTCTTTCCAGTTCAAGGCTTAAGGTCTTGCGTATCTTTTTCATCTTTTCCCCGAAGATCTTCTTGGGGCGGTAATCGGATACGGCGGCCGTCTTGATGATGATGGTGGAGGCTTTGGCGTGCAGCAGTACCGCCTTGTGCATCTCCAGCGCGGTGGTGACGGCGACCGTCTGGACCCGGGCCGGCGGCGTAAGGGCGGTGGGGCCGGTTACCAGCAGCACCTCGGCCCCTCTTCTCTGGGCGGCCCGGGCCAGGGCGTATCCCATTTTTCCCGAGGAGCGGTTGGTGAACATGCGCACCGGGTCAAGCGGCTCCTCGGTCGGTCCGGCGGTGACCAGGATGCGTTCTCCCCGCAAGTCCATCGGCGTGATCAGTGAGAGCGCCTCCTCCAGGATCTCCTCCGGCTCGGCCATTCTACCCCGTCCCTCATGACCGCAGGCCAGCTCTCCGGATGCCGGGCCGACGAAGTGGAAGCCCCGCGCGCGCAGCGTCTCCACGTTCTGCCGGGTGGCGGGATGATCCCACATCCTGACATTCATGGCCGGGGCGATAAGCACCGGCGCGGCCGTGGCCAGCACCACCGTGGACAGGAGATCATCGGCCAGGCCGCCGGCCATCTTGGCGATGATGTTGGCGGTGGCGGGCGCAATGAGCAGCAGGTGCGCCCGGTCGGCCAGGGCAATGTGGGATATTTCGTTGTGGTGGGGGGCGAACATGTCCGTGCATACCGCCTGCCCGGAAACGGTTTGAAAGGTGAGCGGGGCGACAAACTGCCGCGCATTCTCGGTCATCACCACGTGAACCTCCGCCCGGCGCTTGCACAGCAGGCGCACCAGATCCACCGCTTTATAGGCGGCGATGCCGCCGGTGACGCCGCACACGATCTTTTTGCCTTTGATCATACGGTTCTTACCCTCCGGATGCGGTTGCCCCCCCGTGAGACGGCATGAGGGGCGGCTTACAGATTCTCTTCCTCTTCTTCCGGTTCCGCTTTTTCTTCCGACACCCTGACCTCCGCCTCGATCAGGGGCGGCGCAATGCGGGTAATGGAAATGGTAAAATTCTCAAATTCCTTGCCCTCCATCGCCTGGGCCAGGGTTACGGTGTCCGAACCGGATTCCAGTTCCAGCAGCGTCCCCTTTGCCGCCGCGTTTTTTTGGACAACGGCGTTGATGGCGGGGATGTTTTTTTTCAGCGCGTTCTTGAACCGGGTGAAATCAAGATAGCTGGATATGCCGGAAAGGCTGAGCGTGGTTATCAGCACTCCTTTGGTTTGTTTTGCCCAGCGCTGTGAAATCTGCTCGCCGATCTGGCGGGCAAAGGTGCGCGACGCGCCGGCGAGGGCGCTGTCGTACGTCGGCACATCGCCTTCTCCGCCGGAGGGCATGTAGGTTTCAATTGAGGCGAGGGTGGAGCCGTCCTCGGTTTTTACCGCCCGGCCGGTGATGTTTGCCTGCATCTCCGGTGCCGGCGCGCCCTCGCTCCGCTCCGCCGCCGGCCCGGCCTGCGCCCTGGCATTGATGACCACGTCCGCCTGGAACTGTCTGCCCAGCGCCCGGAGGTTTTCACCATCCACGCCGATGCATCCATACAGATTGGTGCCGCTGATCTGCGCGGCCATCCGGGAGTGGTCAATCACTTCAAATCCCTGCTTTTGCAGTTCATCACGCAGCGTCAGGTCAAGCGGGGTTAAGCCGTTTTCGGGATCGACAAATGACCACCAGCAGGTATACACATCCCGCCCGGGCGGCTGCCGGGCAATCATCAGCAGCAGGGAGGGCAGCGTGCTCTCCGGCGCGATCGACGCATCAACCATCAGATGACGCGCCAGCTTCTTGAGGTCCACGGTGGACTGCAGGGTGATATGGTAGCGATCGCCGCGCCTGCTGTCATACAGGATTTTGTAGCTTTCTATGTAGTCGGCCGCCTTATTAAACAACGCCTGCTTGAGCGCGGGGAACTGCAGCTCGAGCTGCTCAAAGGTCATGATCGTGCCCGCCGCCTGGATGAGCGCCTTGCGGTGGGCATCGGCGATGGCCCTGCTCTGAGCGCTGACGACGTTATTATCGGTGATCTGCGCTATGCCGGTCGAGATCACGGCGCCGCCGGCGGGGTTCCCCTGCGCAAGGACGCCGCTTCCCGATACATGCAGGCCGAGGATAAGCCCCGCCAGTAATGTTAGATGCCTGAGCGTTGTTGTATGAAAGCGCATAGTTTGTCGGTTAATAGTTCCTCATCCCCTTCCTTCCC
>CAYWLT010000157.1:0-7156 GCA_964459295.1 uncultured Thermodesulfobacteriota bacterium | reverse complement strand
GGCCTTGATGCTCTGAATGAGCGCTTCCTTGCTCATGCCCGCGGTGTAGTTCGCCTTCAAGCCCGCTTCCCGGGCGATCATGTTCACGAGCTCTCCCTGGGTAAGGCGGTCGGGCCCTCCAATGGCAACGGTTTTGTTGGACGCCTTGGGGTTGTCCACCGCCGACACCATGCATTGCGCCAGGTCGAAATGTGAAAGCGGGCAGAGGTGAATGTCGAGCGGGCCGAAAAACCAGGTGGTGGCGGCATCCCCCATCTTGAGCACCTGGGGAATGAAGAAGAAATCGAAATCCTTGAACAGGCCCGAAGAGCGGAAGATGGTGTAATCCATGCCGGAGTTTCTGATTGCCTCCTCGGCTTGGAATTTTGCCTGATACATGTCGGAGACACAGTCCGGACCGACCCCGTCCACCGAAATTTGCACGAACTTCTTTGCCCCCTTTTCCTTTGCCGATTCCACCGCGTTTTTGACCCCCTGCAGTTCCACTTCTTTGTAGCCCCTTCCCTTCTTCATCTGTTCCGGGGTGAGACGCAGCGTGGCGATCACCGCGTTGACTTCCTGCATTGCCGGGAGGATCGATGCCTTATCCATGACATCGCCCTCAAAAAAGGAAACCTTCTCCTGGGCCGGGCCGAGTTTGCCCATGTTTGCCTTTGATACATCGAAGGCGGCGACCCGGTGCCCCTTCTCAACCGCGCATTTTACAACCGCACTGCCCAGATCGCCCAGCGCGCCTATTACCACGATGTTCATACAATCCTCCTGCTGTGAGTGGGTTGATGAGAGCTCACGGTTCTCCCCCGTGAACGGTGCAGCCGACCCCCGGCGTCTGAAAAGCGATGTGTCCGGCGCCTACTTTTTTTGCTTTTTGCGTGACCTGTCCTTGGGGAGCTGCTTCTCATATTTGTCGAGTACCAGCCCGAGGGCTTCCCGGATGTAGGCCGCCTTGGGGACCCTGGTGGTGCTGGAAAGCTTTTCAAGTCGTTCCAGCTGCTCGATATCGATATAAATTGATCTGAGTATCTTCATGGTTCTTTCTCCGCGGGGGCGGTTGCGATAAACCAGCCGCGCCGCAACGCTGTTGCCGGCTGGGCTGCGCGATTAATCAGGCAGCGCCATCTCCACATTCCAGAATCCGTCCAGCCAGTATTTTTTAAAATGTTCCTTAAAGATGCCCTTGCCCATGCGGACGGCAAAGTCGTTTTTGTAAAAGAGCCGGACCAGGTCCTTTACCTTCTGTTCATGGACGGGGGCGTAGGAGGTGTCCACGTCGAGCGCGTGGAGCCTGCTCAGGTAAACCGGCAGGATCAGCTTTACCGCTTCCCCGACCGTGGTGTAGTATTGCCGGCGCAACGATTCACCCCCGGTCTCGGGCTCCATCAGTTCAATCCGGAACTCGCTCTTGAAGGGATCAAGGTAGGCGGTGATTTTTCCCCTGCCCTGTTCCCGGGTGCGCTGATACGGCTCCACCAGGGCAAGTGCCTTTTGGACCGCCGGCAGTTCCTCGCCGAGAAAATCCCGGGTGGAAATGGCGCCGGGGTCGGGATTGAAAAAGTCCATGCTGCACAGCCCCGGCGTGCCCAGCGCCGGCTTCATGAAATCGATGTGGAAAATCGGGGCCTTGATGCCGTACTGCGGCCGGATGTGCAGGGTGAAGTCGCGGTAGTAATCGGATCCCGCCGGCACCTGGAACTGGCTGATGGCCAGACTCATTGTATGGTTGGCGAAGGATTTGAGCGGAACGGCAACGATGCTGCCGCCAAAAAGCTTGTTGAAGGGGAAGGACAGGTTTAAGGTAAAGGCGCTGAATTCCCGGGTGATGGGCCGCTCGTCCGCCTGGTATTGCCGACAGAGCCCGATTGCCTCATTGCGCAGATCGGTGAAGACATGGTAGTCATCGTACTTTTTCGGCTGGTAAGCAACCATAAAGGCTATAGCGGCCAGTACGGCGAGCAGCAGCAGCAATCCAACAATCTTCAGCAATCGTTTCATGCGGTCCCCTCTCCATTTTCAGCCAATCTCGCCAGAGATCGAATGAGGCTGGATTGTGATAGTACAATATGTTTAACTAGTACCAAAGTAAGGGGAGCGGTGTCAATAAAAAATATAACCGGGGGCTGATATACATTTGGCCGTTACCGCGCATTCTCCTTCGGGGGGGCTGCCATGCATGAAAAATTCGCTTGGATTTTCGTTTTCACGAAAGCAGGGGCGACCGGCCGCCCTTAAAGGGTCAGGCATTATTTTCGTGTTGCACGGTTAGGTCATGCAACGACTGAACGATCCGGCAGTGCCGCCGCTAACCTGCCGATTTGTAATTGACATAGCCCGGTCTTTTTTTTATAGTGCAAGTTCGGCCGGTGGCAAATTTCAGGCACGCAATAAGGGCTTTTCCGGAACCGCGTGAGGGCTGCATCCGGTGGATCTGAGACACATCGTAAGCTATCTTGACCGCTATCTGGCCATAGCGGCTTATCGTGATGACTCCCTGAACGGCCTCCAGGTGGAGAGCCGGGGCAGCGTTACTAAAATCGGGCTGGCGGTTGACGCCTGCCTGGAGGCGATACGGAAAGCCCAGGAAGCCGGCTGCGGCCTGCTCATTGTACACCACGGGCTTTTATGGGGAAAGCAGCAGCCGCTTATATATAATTACTATGAGCGAATCCGGTCTTTAATCATGGCCGACATCGCCCTCTATGCGGCGCATTTGCCTCTCGATGGCCATCCCGATGTGGGTCACAATATCCGGATTGCCCGCGCGATGGAATTGCAGTCGACGGAGCCGTTTATTCAGCTCTCCGGCAGTCCCCTCGGCATCAAGGGCAGGCTGCGGCAGCCGCAATCATGCCGGGCGGTATGTGCTGCCGTTGAGGAGATTGTCGGCGGCTGCAGCGCATCGATTACCTGCGGGCCGGCCATGATTTCCTCGGTTGCGATCGTTTCCGGCTCCGCCACCCTGCCGGAAATCCTCTGGGAGCTCAGGCGCCAGGCAATCGACCTGTATATCACCGGTGAGCCGAAGCACGGCGCCTGCCATCTCGCCCGGGAACTGGGCCTTAATATCTTTTACGGCGGGCATTATCGGACTGAAACCTTTGGCATGCAGGCCCTGGGGGAGCACCTTGAGGAAAAACTGGGCATCCCCTGGGAGTTTATTGACGTACCCTGCGCGCTGTGAGCGTCATGCAGTGGTAGGAGCGGCTTCAGCCGCGAACATCCTTGCAGGTAAATATTCTCCCTCAAACACCAAAACCTGGTCTTGGAACCATAGAGGATAACCCGATGAATGTAGGACAGGTGTTAAGCGACATTGCCGCCAAGGCACCCGGTAAGACCGCGGTCATTTTTAAAGATGAGAAGCTTACTTATGCCGACTTGGAATTGATGGCCACCAGGTTGGCCAATAAGCTGCGCGCCTGCGGGGTGGGACGGGGAGATCGGGTGGCCGTCGTTCTGCCCAATGTTCCACAGTGGGTGGTCTCCTATGCGGCGGTGATGAAACTGGGTGCGGTTGCCGTGCCGCTTGATTTCAGGTTCAAAGAGGAGGAACTGGTTCCCATTTTCCGTGACGCGCAGGTGAGGACGATTGTCACCAGCAGCCAGTATCCTTCGTACCGGAAGTTTTCCTCAGCTCCGGGTATTGACACGGTGGTGGTGACCGGGGGAGAGGACGGAGACGGGTGTGTTTCCTATGAAGCAATCATGGCTGACCCGACCCTGTCGGCATCCGTGAAGGTGGATATCGCCGGGGAGGAGGATGCCCTGTATCTCTACACCTCGGGAACCACCGGCAAGCCAAAGGGTGTGGTGCTCAGTTTTGCCAATCTCGATCTTTTCCCGGAAACCATGGGTGAAGTGCTTAAGATTTCATCCGATGTGGTCATGGGCTGCCTGCTGCCCATGTCCCATATTACCGGGCCGATTCTCTGCAATGAATTTCTGGTGCGGGGGAGCACCCTTTTTATTTTTGACCAGTTGCGGCCGGATAAAATACTGGCGGCGGTGGAGAAATACCGGGTGAATTATTTTCACAGTGTTCCCCCGATCTTTGAGGCGCTGATCAATGTACCCCACCGGGACCGGTTTGATGTAAGCAGCCTTCAGTTTGTGGCCATGATGGGCACTTCCGTTCCCCTGCCGCTGATTCAGAACTTCAGGCGGGTTTTTCCCTCGGTTGCGGTTGTGCAGGGATACGGCCTCACCGAAACATCCCCTTTTATTACCCTGCTGCCGATGGAATACCACGAGCGGAAGATGGGAAGCATCGGCCGGGCGGTGCCGCACGCGGAGATACGGATCATCGATGAAAGCGGCAAGGAAATGCCGGACGGGGAACCCGGTGAGCTGATCGTGCGGGGGCCCATGCTGATGAAAGGTTATCATGGCGATATCCAGGCAACCCGTGAGCGCATTAAGGACGGCTGGCTCTATACCGGTGATATATGCAAAAAAGATGCGGACGGATTCTACTATCATCTCGGCCGCAAGGACGACATGATTATTATCGGCGGCCTGAATGTGTATCCCGAGGAGGTGGAGCAGGTCATCGCGACCCATCCCGGCGTGAAAGAAGTGGGAGTGGTGGGTGTGCCGGACAGCGACCGGGGTCAGGTGATCAAGGCGGTGCTGGTGGTGAAGCCCGGGATCTCGCTCAGCAGAAAGGAAGTAACCGCATATTGCAATCAGAGGCTGGCCGGCTTTAAAGTCCCCCGGATCATCGAGTTTGCCGGTGAGCTGCCCAAAAGCAGCATCGGCAAGATTGCCCGGCGGCTGCTCATACCCATTCAGGGCGATCCGGAGCGCCACGGTTTTTGATCATGAAGAAAATACCTTTTACCGAGATCAGGGGAAGCATTGCGGAGTACGTACGATATGCCACCCGCAGCTTTCGCCCTTTCTTCAGCGCGGAGATAAACGCGCTCGAATTGGAGCGGTATCGCGTCGGGCACGAGGGCATCACCTACACCCCGCTGCTGATGAAGGTAATTGAGGCGGCTTCCCGGAAATACCCGTTGATGAATGCCGTCCGGGCGCGGGGTTTTTTTAAGGATGCCATTGTTATCCCCGATGAGGTGGATATCTGTTTTGCCATGGAGAAGACTTATGGAGGAGAGACCTTTGTTGCCATACCCGTCATTCGTAATGTGAGGGCCAAATCCATCGCCGCCATCGCCGCTGAAATCGCGTCGCTTTCCCGGCTTCCCTATGAGCAGATGCCCGGCATTGATCTGATATTCAAGTTTCACCGGCTGCCCCATCACCTTAAATATTTCTGTCTCCGGCTCATCTGCCGTTCCCCCCGTCATTTCAAGAACTTTTTCGGCACCATCGGATTCAGCAATCTGGGCCGATTCGGAGTGCAGATCGCTTCCCCCACCTGGATCAATGCGGTTACCTTTGTCATCGGTTCGGTTGAGGAAAAGGCGGGGGTGGTCAATGGCGCGATCGGAAGAACGCCGCTGCTCCATATCACCATGAGCTTTGATCACGGTGTGTTTGACGGCGCCGAGGCGGGGCGGATGCTTGCCGAAGTAAGAAAGCTGATTGAAAGGGGAGATTACGAATCTCTCTAGCCGGTTATTCAAAAGCCTGCTCAATAGCATGTGCCGCGAATCTGACGGGTTTCTCTCAACAACCTGCCGGCAGATTGCGTGATCGCGGGCTACGGTTAACTATATAACACCCGAGTCTGCGGTCGAGCCGCGGTTAACTACTCGCCCTCTCCGCTCTCGGAGCTTTTCTTTTTTTCCATCGCCGATTCCACCACCTGCTCAACCTCGTCTCCCAGGTCTTCCCCCATCTCTTTCCCCATCTTTCTCATCCAGCGGGCCACGCTTTGCGGGTCATTTTCATCAAAACCGGAGAACTTCGAAGGATCGGCAAGAGATGCCAGACGACTCTCCTCCGATTTCATGACCCGCACCCGGGAGATGAGCCGGGCCAGCTCGTGGCAATGACAGTGTGGACAGCGGACGGTCTCGGCGCTTCCGGTGGCGAGATGGATGTGCTCAAATATTTTCCGGCACTGCCGGCAGCGGTATTCATAGATGGGCATGGATGAACCTTTCGCAGCGCGCGTCTGCCTCGTGTTTTATCGCTTTCGCTGGTACAGTCCGATAATTTCGGCGGAGGCGAGCCGGTTTTCCTTCACCTTGTTCAGAAAATCATTTTTGCTCACCGTCCCCAGATCACTCACCTTGAGGGCATGGATGGTGAAAAAGTAGCGGTGGGTTCCTGAGGGCGGGCAGGGGCCGCCGTAGGGTCTTTTCCCGAAATCATTTGCCGCCTCCCGCGCCCCCGCCGGCAGCGGACCTCCCCGCGGCAATTCCGATGCGTGAGCCGGAATATTGTAGATGAGCCAGTGGATAAAGTCGCCCATCGGGGCATCCGGGTCGATGCAGGTGAGGGCAAAGCTTTTAGTTCCTTCCGGCGCCCCTGACCAGGCCAGGTGCGGGGAAATGTCTTTCCCGTCACAGGTGTGAACGGGCGGTATGGCCTGGTTGTGCTGGAAATCCTTGCTGGTAATGTCCATGGCCTGCCCTCCGCTGATAAACAAAAGGGTGATCATGAGAGCGCCGGCGACGAAGCAACAATCCTGCCGGTGTCCGACCGCGCTGCGGTTGTTCATATGCCTCCTCCCTCGCTTGCGGTGCGCAGGGATGTCCTACGCTATTTCCTTGACCAGGAAACATGGTACACGCCCGCGCGCAAGTCCCCGTATATAATCTTGTCGGGGGCGATTTCAATGACCCGATAATTAAACTGGCTGGGAAGCGTTTTCATCCCGATCTTCTTCATGGTCTCCATCGTTTTCATCTTCTTGAGCGCGTCCTTGAAGCGGCGGGGATCGGTCTTCATGCTGTAGACGCGCGCCTTGCCCCAGACCTGCACTCCCCGCGCCCCCCAGAAATCCTTGTTGGAGTCATAGGGCGCGGCGATGGAGAAAGAGACCTTCTTGTTCACCTTGAGGTTGTTGAACTTCCCGCCGCCTTCGGAGAAGATGTAAAAGGTGAGACCGTGCAGGCGGTATTCAAGGGGAGTGGCGCGGGGTTCATTGTCCTTGCAGGTGCAGAGGTGCAGCACATGCTGCTCTTTGAGAAACTTGAGCAGGACCGCTTCAAAGGCCTTGGCTGAGGTAAATTGTCTGAGCTTGATT
>CAYWLT010000156.1:0-7176 GCA_964459295.1 uncultured Thermodesulfobacteriota bacterium | reverse complement strand
TCGGGTTAAACAGCAGTGTAATGACATATGGCAAAAAAATTTTTAGGCATTGATATCGGTGCGGTGTCGGCGAAGGCGGTGATCGTTCACGGGAGCTCCTCCGTTGCCCGGGCGCTGCGGGATACCGGTTCTTCGGTGGCGCGTGTGGCGGACGAAATGATGAAGCAGGTGCTTGCCGCGGCGGGGATGTCCGCTGGCGATCTCGACGGGGTTATCGCCACCGGCTACGGGCGGACCGCGGTCGGCTTCGCGGACAAAAAAGTAACCGAGATTACCTGTCATGCCCGCGGCGTATGCCATCTGATTCCGGAAGTGCGAACGGTCATTGATATAGGAGGGCAGGACAGCAAGGCGATGCGCATTGACGAAGAGGGCCGGGTGACCGATTTTGTGATGAACGATAAATGCGCCGCCGGAACCGGAAGATTTCTGGAGGTCATGGCACGGGCGCTGGAAGTGCCGCTCGATGAGCTGGGTGCGCTGTCGCGTGCCGGTCGGCATCCCTGTTCCATCAGCAGCCTCTGCACCGTCTTTGCCGAATCCGAGGTGGTGTTTTTGCGGGGAGAGGGAAGGGCGCGGGAGAATATCGCCGCGGGTATCCATCGCGCCATTGCCAGCCGGGTTGCCGCCATGGTATCTCAAATGGGCCTGGAGGAAACGGTCGTGCTGACCGGGGGCGTGGCGCGGAACGGCGGTGTGGTGCGGGCGCTTTGCGATGAACTGAAGCTTGATGTCCGGGTGCCGGATTACCCGCAGTTAACCGGCGCGCTGGGCGCGGCGCTTATTGCCGCCGAGCTGTCAGGGTGAGGCGAGCAGCAGCGATTGCAGGAAGGCCCGGGGGTCGTCAATGGCGGTGTATCCCAGCCGGTTCAGGGTGAGTGCGAAGTCCACCGCCGGATCCGGCGAGAGGTGCTGATCAAATTGAATGTGTCGAAGCGCGGCAGCCACCACCGCCGGTTCCATGGCGGTGTATTGTACGCCGATGGCAACCGCTTCCTCGGGGTTGCTTTTAATGTAGTCAATGGAGCGCTGGTGGGCTCTGCGCAGCGCATCGACCTCCGCGGGGCGCTTTTCCAGGAAATCCCGGCTGACGGCAAGCACGCAGCAGGGGTGGTCCGGCCAGATGTTCTCGGAATAGGTGAGCACGCTGCCCGCCGCTTGGCCGATCGCCAGTGAAGGGTACGGCTCCCACGCCATGAAGGCGGCTATCTGGCCGCTGCCGAGCACGCTGATCATCTCCGGCGGCTTGATGGTGATGATGGTTACCTCACGCTCATCAATGCCGGCGCCGGTGAGCATCCGGCGGAGCAAAAAATCCTGAATGGTGGCATGACCGGGAATGGCGACGGCCTTGCCCTTGAGGTCGGAGGATCGGCGCACCGTGCTGTTTTTTCCCACCACCAGCGCCGAGCCGTTCTTGTTGACCTGGGCGATCAGGGCTATCCGGACGGTCCGGTTGGCAGCGGCCACCAGGGCGGGGGAGAGACCGACGTATCCGGCGTCAATCCCCCCGGCTGAAAACCCGCTCATCAGCTCGGGACCGGCCTTGAATATGCCGGCGGTTTCCACGGTGAGCCCTTCATCGCGAAACAGCCCCTTTTCCAGGGCAACGAAGGCGGGAAGATGGTGAAGATCGCTTTGCAGATAGGCCAGCCGTATCACCGTACCGCCGCGATCCGGCGGCCCGCACGAGGGCCCAAGAAAAACAAGAGCGGCAATCAGGACGAGGAGGAATCTCAGGGTGAACAGGGCGTCTCCTTACGCGGTCTGCGCCGCCGCCGCCGGCTCTGCCTTGTCCTCAATCGCCATCAGCACCAGCTCGGTGATGTCCCGCATGGTGAGCTTCGAATCGAGGGCCTGAATGCCCACCTGGAGTCCCTGGTAGCAAAAGGGGCAGGCGGAAACCAGCTCGGTGGCCCCGGTTGCCTCGGCCTCCCTTATGCGGGTCTGGGAAATTTTATTTTGAATGTCGGGATAGCCGGATTTCAACCCCCCGCCGGCGCCGCAGCAGCGGGCATTCTCACTGTGGCGTTCCATTTCGATGAGCTCCAGGCCGGGAATCATCTTTAAAAGCTTGCGGGGCGCTTCATAGACGCCGCTGTGCCTTCCCAGATGGCACGGGTCGTGGTAGGTCACCTTGAGGTTGACCGGTTTGGTCAGCTTCAGCTTGCCCGACTCAATCAGCTCAATGATGTATTCCAGGGTGTGCTTTACATCGAAATTGAGCTTTCCGACCTTGGGATAGTCTTCCTTGATGGTTTTATAGCAGCCGGCGCAGGAGGTGATCATGGTTTTAAATCCAAGCTCATGGAATTGCCTGATGTTCTCCTGCGCGATGCGGTCATATTCCCGGTCCCCCATGCGCAAAAGTACGCTCCCGCAGCATTTCTCTTTTATTCCCAGTATGCCGAAATCGACCCCCGCCGCCTGCAAAATGTTTGTCGTGTTTATGGCGACCGGCTCGACATTCACATCGTAGGAACCGGTGCAGCCCACGAAGTAGAGGATATCCGCCTTTTGTTTGGTGATGTCCTTCGGCTCCTCGGCAATCTTCTTCTGGCGCTTGGCGCTCTTGGCCCAGCGGGAGCGGGAGCTTCGCGGCTGGCCCCAGGGGTTGTCGTAGGACTTGACGCTCTGGATCAGGTTCTTCTGCGAATCAAGCGGGCCGCACCCCGCGTTGACCACGGCCCGGCGTATGCTTTCCCAGAGCTCCACCGTGTCAATTTTCACCGGACAGACCTCGTAGCACTGCCGGCAGGTGCTGCACTCGTATAGCTCGGCAACGAATTGATCTATCTTTTCCTTGCTGACCCCGGGCCGTCCGAACAGCTTTGCCCACAGGCCGTGCTGCGCCTTGATGATGTCCTTGAAGGCCTTGGCGCGGCCCCGGGGGGTGATCCCCTCCTTCTTGTCCTGCTCGTATGCCGGGCACCAGAGCGAGCACTCGCCGCATCTGGTGCAGGCATCCAGCTCCATCAGCTGGCGCATGCTCAGATTGTCGATGTTGATGGTGGGGGTGCCGGCCTCTTCCGCGTGCGTTTCCGAAGGCGCGGTCTCCTCCGGTTTAGTGTGTTGCTCCTCCATAGCGCTCTCCTAAGGGGGTTCGTTCAGATGCGTCCAGGGCGATTTCCACCGGGCTAACGAACGCATGCCAGGTTTTGCTGAAGGGGATAATGGAAAGAAATACCAGTGATATGAGGGTATGCACCCAGACCACCGGGATGTAATCAGCAATGAGCGCCGGATTCGCTCTCAGGCACGATGCGAACATCGTTCCGATAAACGAATAGCGCATGGATGGATCATAGGGCGACGCTGCCAGCCGCTGCGCCTCGCTTAAGAATCCGGTGAGGGCGATGGCGAACAAAAAGATGAGCGCGGTGTTGTCCATGAGAATGGAATCCAGCTGCTCCGCCTTTACCACATAGCGCCGCACAAAGGCGATGATCAGGCCGATGAGCAGTATCAGCCCCCATAGGTCGCCCCAGACGTCGAGAAACGGCTTTCCCGGGCCGAGAAAAACATAGCGGGAGAGGGCCGAGTCCGCCGGGATAAAGTGGCTCATGACGGCGAGAAACGTGGTGTGGGCCAGCAGGCCGAGAAATCCCCAGAAGAGGCACATATGCATGATCCACCGCACCACGCTCTGCCTGAGCAGTTGCGCCTGCAAAAGCGCATCGAGGATAAGCGCTTTGATAATCGGGCCGGTGAGAAGGCGGTGGTGGAGGCTGGGCGCCTTTCCCTTCCGCCAGAGATAGATACTGGCATAGACCCCGAACAGGAAGATGCCCAGGGTAAAAACCGTCAGGATATACAGCAGGGCGGTTGCCTCAAAATACATGTACATTTACGTGGCTCCTCCATTGATGAGATGCGATCGCTGCGCGTCAAAATAGATGGTTAGAAACGACGCCGTGAGAACCTTCAAGTGGTCAAACAGCTCTTCGGCCGCGGCAAGGTCGTCCGTGCCGGACAGGGTGGATTGCCGCAATCGGCGTATGAGACCGGTGACCTTCCCGGCCAGATTATAGATAGCATACAGTTCCGGTTCATGTCCAGATTTTTGTGCAGAAAATATCCCCCGGCGCGACCACATTGCCTCAAGAAAAACCCCGATCTTTTCCGGATTATAGAGCTTGCGGCCGATCCGCCATTGTAAGGGCAAGCGTTCCAGCGCCAGCGCGGCGATGCGGGCGTTGCTCAACTCCGATTGTATGTTGCGCAGGAGCCGGTTTAGCTTGCCGGAAGAGCCGCCTCCTTGATCCCTGCGGCGGGGAGAGGCCGGCGCGGCGCCGGGCCGGCCGCACTGATAAAGCATCTCGGCGATCAGGGTGTTGGCCGCCGGATAGCGGGGATGTTCAAGATGCGGGCCGGAAAGATACATTGTTCCCCGCCCGACGGTTTGCGCGATGACGGCCGCCTTCCCGATCAGCGTATCCCGGGCAAGCTGCTCGTCGGCCAGGTACAGGGTTTGAGGAGTGAAGCCGATGTACCGCGCAATCGTGCGGGCGGCCTCCGCGGGCAGGAAGGCGGGCCCGCCGTAGAGCGGAGCGGTCACCTCGGCATGTCGTGCGATGCGGCAGGGTAGATCCTGTATGGCAATGGCGACCTCTTCCCGCACCGGATGGAACACATAGCGGCAGCCGTAGGGCGTGCAGAACTTTTCCGGCAGCATGCCCGGCGTGGGGAGGTTGCGCGTGAGGTTGCTGATGCGGGCCGGGACAAAATTGAATAAATTAAGCGGAGGCAGGGAGGAGTTGAGCGGCAGGTAGGCCCCGGCGCAGCTTCCGATATAAATGCCGCCTTCACTTAAAAACCGGGAGAGCTCAGCGGCGCCGGTTTCATCCAGGGCCGCGGCGATGGCAAAGGTGTCACCCCCCGAGACCAGCAGGGCATCGCAGCGGGAAAGCCCGCCTGCCTGTATCTCCCGATCATTGATGAAGGAGATATTCAAAAAGCCCATGGCCTCGAGCATGTCCACGAACCAGAGCCATGAATGGGAAGCGCCCGCGCCGCAGTAGACGGCGATGACAGGACAGGGCAGCGCATCGGGCGCGTCTCCGCCGGATGGCCGGCTTCGCAGCGCGTTGAGATTGGCGGCATAATAGGGTCGGCAGGGGCTGTTTTCCGCTGAACTGTGCGTGTGGGGCAGAGACATGGTTTCGGCAGGATTTATGGGATACCCGGGGCGAAACAAACCGGGATTAAAATTCCGGGAGGCTCTTCAGGGTGGCATAGGAAAACACCGGGCCGTCCTTGCAGACGTAGAGGTTTCCCACGTTGCAGCGCCCGCATTTTCCAATGCCGCACTTCATCCGGTTTTCCAGGGTGGTATAGATGCCGTGTTCGGGGAAACCCAGCATGAGCAGGTTCTGAATCACGTACTTGATCATCACCGCCGGCCCGCAGGTTACGGCGATGGTGTCTTTCGAGGAAGGCTTGATTTCCATCAGATGAGCGGGAACAAATCCGACAAAGCTGGTCCAGGTGCTCTCCGGCATGTCTATGGAAAGGTGCACGGTCACGTCGTCCGCCCCTTTCAGTCCGAAGAGCTCGTCCTTGTAACAGAGGTCGTTGGAGGTGCGGGCCCCGCAGACCACGTCGAGCCGACCGAAATCCCCCCGGTGGTCGCGAATGTGCTGCACCAGGGGCCGCAGCGGCGCGTGCCCGATGCCGCCTCCGATGGTGATGATGTTCTTGCCCTTCCACGCCTCAAGGGGAAAACCGTTGCCGTAAGGGCCTCGTATGGTGATCCGGTCCCCCGCTTCGCACTCGTGAAACGCGGAGGTGACCCTGCCCAGCTTCATGATGCTGAACTCGAGGTAATTGCCGCGGGAGCGTGACGAGGCGATGGAGATCATGCTTTCACCGATGCCGATAATCCCGATGATGGCGCATTGCCCGGGCCGGTGGTTGAAGTCACGCCCGCCGGCGAGTTCCACCCGGAAGGTTTTGATGGGCCGCTCCCCGGTCGCCTCATCATGGACGCCGACTATGGTTGCGATTTCCGGCAGGTAGGGGTTATTCATAGGGTATCCTTAACGGCGGAAAGGCACTCGATGAGATCGATGTTGACCGGGCAGAGGGAGATGCACCGTCCGCAGCCGACACAGCTCAGCGCGCCGTAGTTGTCCAGGTTGAATTTGAACTTATGGTAAATGCGGTTGCGGAACCGCTCCACCCGGGTCGGCCGGGGATTGTGTCCGGAGGCGTGCAGGGTGTATTCGGCGAACATGCAGGAATCCCAGATCCGGACGCGCCGGCCCTGCCGAGCGGTTGCTTCATCCTGCATGTCAAAACAGTAGCAGGTGGGGCAGGCATAGGTGCAGATGCCGCAGCCGATGCACTTGTCGGCAAACCGCTTCCAGAGCGGATGATCAAACAGGGTTGTCAGCTTTTCCGGCACGCCGCTTAGGTCAATGCCGCGGGCCATCAAACCCCGGGCGTTTTGCGCCCGCTGTTGGCTTTTTTGTCCGTCTTCTTCCGCCGCCGCGCGGAGGATCGATGGGTCGATGGCGTCGATGATCTGCCGGCCGCGGCCGGTAATGACGTCGATGAGAAAGCAGGTGTCGCCTTCGGTGAAGCGCAGGTCAAGATTGGCGGTGGCGAAGGGATCACCGCCGATGGAGGTGCAGAAGCAATTGGCAAACGGCTCGGTGCAGGCCATGCCGAAGAGGATCGCCCGTCTCCGTCGGATTAGGTAGTAGGGGTCGGGGAAGGTGTCTTCGAACACCGGATCGAGCAGCGCAAAGCTGCGCGCATCGCAAGGACGAATGCCGAATATGACCGTTTCCGGGGCGGCAGTGAGGTCGGTCACCTGCGGAACGCCTTCGTGGCCGAAGGTGAAAAAGGACTCGGTCTGGGGGAAGACTGCTTGCTTGGCGGGCAGCGGCTGGTGCCGCAGGTCGATCTCGACGGAGTCGAGTCTTCCCGAAACCGGCTCAAAGACACAGGTTCCGCCTCTGTTCACCGGCGCCCATACCTGGAAGCGGTCAAGTTCAGCCAGGAACAGATTCAGCTTGTCGCGGGGCAAGAGGTATGAAGCCATAATCCACAGTTTCAGATTACCTGTTAGTAGAGGTGATTTTTTTGGATCCTGCGATCAAGTCGCAGGATGACCTTTAAGGGAACCTCTAATTATTCATTTTCTTGTCATTCCCCGACTTGATCGGGGAA
>CAYWLT010000155.1:0-7227 GCA_964459295.1 uncultured Thermodesulfobacteriota bacterium | reverse complement strand
GACCATTGTAACCCTTCAAGGGAGTTGTACCTATGTCAGGACATTCTAAGTGGAGCAGCATCAAGCATGAAAAAGGCGCGGCGGATGCAAAGCGGGGAAAGATTTTTACAAAGCTGATCCGGGAAATCATGGTTGCTGCGAAAGAAGGGGGCGGGGACCCGGTGGGCAACGCCAGGCTGCGCAATGCAATCCTGGCCGCCAAGGCGGAAAACATGCCCAAAGACAATATCACCCGGGCAATCAAGAAGGGTACGGGAGAGCTTGAGGGCGCCAACTATGAGGAAACGCTGTGCGAAGGATACGGGCCGAGCGGTGTTGCCATCCTGGTGGATATATTGACCGACAACAAGAACCGGACCATGGCGGAGGTGCGCCATGCCTTCACCCGGAGCAACGGTAACATCGGCGCCACCGGGTGTGTTGCCTGGATGTTTGATAAGAAGGGCCTCTTCTCCTTTGAAAAGGGGAAGGTCGATGAGGAAAGGCTGATGGAAGTCGCCCTTGACGCCGGCGCCCAGGATATCAATGATGAAGGATCCGCCATCGAAGTGCTGACCGATCCCAAGGATTTTGAGCAGGTGAAGGAGGCGCTTGATAAAGCAGGGCTTGCCTATACCCTGGCCAAGATAACCATGGTACCCAAGAACACGGTCAAGCTTGGTGAAAAAGAGGCGGAGCAGACCTTGAAGCTGATAGAGACGCTTGAAGATTTGGACGATGTGCAGAACGTCCATGCAAATTTTGACATACCGGATGAGATTCTGGAGAAGATCAGTACCTGAACAGATGACCTGGTACACCGCACGTAATAATTCGGGTTGGGTGAGATAGTGCCCATGACGGCGCCGGTCACAGCAATCGGTATAGACCCGGGTCTTGCCAGCACCGGCTTCGCGGTTGTTGAAATGCTGGATCGACGCGGAAGGGTCCGCCAGTGGGGCACCATCAGCACGCGCCCCGGCCCCGCCTTAGCTGAACGCCTGAGCAGCATCTATGCCCACCTTTCAGAAATCTTGTCGCGCTGGCATCCCCGGCTCATGGTAGTGGAGGATGTGTATGTTCTCAAGGCATATCCCAAGGCAGCCATCCAACTGGGGGCGGTTCGCGGCGTGGTTTTGCTCGCCGCGGAACATCACCGGATCCGGGTGTGTGAAATCAAGCCCACCGAGGTCAAGAGCGCTCTCACCGGCAACGGCAGGGCATCGAAAGCGCATGTGGGAACCATGATTCGACGGATATTAAACTTCGATGGCGGCAGGACCTCCGACCATGTCTCCGATGCCATGGCCCTGGCAGTCACCGGCCTTTCGCGCAGCGGCTTGTTGCGGTGGTGATCGATTCCTGCGCGTCTGAGGCGGGGAAATTATATCGCAGAAGTTCAGGGCTGGTAGGAGCGGCTGCAAGCCGCGATGTATCGCTTCTACCTGGCTGGTAACCGTGGCAGGAAGGCAGTATGATCAGTTTTCTGGAAGGCATTCTGTTCAAAAAAGACGGTGACAAGGCGGTGATTCTCACCCAGGGGATCGGATACGAGGTGCTTCTGCCCGCCATCGTCGGCCAGACCTTAACCGGCAGAAGGGCAGGGGAGGACGGCGACCGCGTGCGCCTGCATATTTTCTACCACCAGAGCGAGCGCCAGCCCAAGCCGGTGCTGGTGGGTTTTACCACGGAAGTGGAAAAGGAGTTTTTTGAAAAGTTCATCAAGGTGGAAGCCATCGGGCCCACCGCCGCGGTGAAGGCGCTGACCATGCCGGTGAGCGCCATAGCCAGGGCCATCGAGGACCGGGATACCGCCGCCCTGCAGCGCCTGAAGGGCATCGGCAAGCGCACCGCTGAAAAAATCGTGGCCACGCTGCAGGGGAAAGTGGGAAAATTCGCCCTGGTGCGGGACGAACAGGCCCCCGCGCCGCAGGCGGAGCCGGTTGATCTCGCGCGGCAGGTTGAGGAGGTATTGGTGAGGCAGCTCGGGCATAGCCGGGGCGAGGCCGCCCGGATGGTGAGCGAGGCGATGGCGCAGAATCCCGCCATTGAGACGCCCGAAGAGCTGTTTGAAGAGGTATACCGGGGTCAGAAAAAGTGAGGGACGGGGAGATGTCGGCCGACGGGCTTGATATTACCGATGTATGCAAAGGCGACGACGACGCGGTCAGGCCTGACGGCGATGAGAACGTATTCTGCAATTTGCGGCCGCGCACCCTCGCCGAGTACATCGGCCAGACCCGCGTGGTGGAGTCTCTCTCCATCGCGCTGCAGGCGGCCAGAAAAAGGGGTGAGCCGCTTGACCACGTCCTCTTCCACGGGCCGCCCGGGCTGGGCAAGACCACCCTGGCGCATATCATCGCCGCCGAGATGGGAAGCCGGATTGTCCACACCTCGGGTCCCGCGCTTGAGAAGGGCGGGGATCTCATCAGCATTCTCACCCATCTTGAAAAGGGCGATGTGCTGTTCATCGATGAGATGCACCGCCTCCCCAAGGTGGTCGAGGAATTTCTCTACCCGGCTATGGAGGATTTCGCGGTGGACATCATTTTTGACCGGGGGATGAACGCGCGCAGCTACCGGTCCCGGTTGGAGCACTTTACCCTGGTGGGCGCCACCACCCGGGCGGGTTTGCTTTCGGCGCCGCTGCGCGAGCGCTTCGGCATCTTGCGCGAAATGGAGTTTTATCAGATCGATGAGCTTTGCCGGGTGGTGAACCGGTCGGCCGCGATACTGCAGGTGCCCATCGACAAGGGCGGGGCGACCGAGATTGCCCGGCGTTCCCGGGGCACGCCGCGCATCGCCAACCGCATCTTGCGGAGGGTGCGGGATTTTGCCCAGGTCCAGGCCCAGGGCGTTATCACCGAATCGGTTGCCGCTGACGCCCTTGCGCTTGAAGGGATCGACCGGCAGGGGTTGATGAACCTGGACCGGAAATTTCTCCAGACCATCATCCACTTTTACAAGGGCGGTCCGGTGGGCCTTGAGGCCATTGCCGCAACCCTCCAGGAAGAGTCGGAAACGCTGGTGGACATGGTCGAGCCGTTTCTGCTGAAGATAGGTTTCTTAAACCGGACCTCCGCGGGCAGAAAGGCCACCGAGCGCGCCTACCAGCATCTGGGCATTGAGACCGCGCTGTTTGAGAAAAAGCTCTTCTAACCCCTCCCCTGTCGGAAGACCATTCCTCAGCCTGCTCGGCATACAAAGCGGTTGTATCGATCATGGTGCCATGAAACAATTTGACTTTGTCACGACACATTTGTTATCTTTTTTGAAATCAGAGTATCGTATTCTGCCTGATTAACCGATGGATTTCGGGAAGCTGAGGCCGGCTTCCCGGGTGAGCGAATCGAGAGGGATTGATCTGTGCCGGCACGGAAGAAAGCGAGAGGAAGCAAAGGTACCAAGGATATGGTTCTGTTCAAGCCCCGGCTGGTCTGGGACGCATTGTCTCCCCGGGAACGGAAGGAGGTTCACTGGTTTGCCGAGAACTACAAGGAATTCCTCAATCGGGCCAAAACCGAGAGGGAGGCGGTGAGTGAAATAGAGCGGCGGGCGCGGGAACGCGGCTTTCAGCCCCTTGACAACGCTGCTCCACATGACAGGTGCTACAAGGCGCACCGCAATAAGGCCATCGGGCTTGCGGTCATGGGGAAGCGGCCCCTGCGGGAGGGGATAAAGATATTGGTTTCACACCTGGATGCGCCGCGCCTTGATCTCAAGCAGAATCCGCTTTATGAAGAAGTTGATCTTGCCATGTGCAAGACCCATTATTACGGCGGCATAAAAAAGTACCAGTGGGTCTGCCGCCCCCTGGCCCTGCACGGGAAGATCATCAGAGGGGACGGAAGCGAGCTTGACCTCACCACAGGAGAAAGCGATTCCGACCCGGTGTTTACCATTGCCGACCTTCTGCCCCATCTGGCGCACAAGACACAGTACGAGAAGAAGCTGAACGAGGCCATTGTGGGAGAGAAGCTCAATGTGCTGGCCGGGAGCATTCCCGATCCGGATACCAAGGCGCAGGAACGGGTCAAGCTGCAGATTTTAAGCTACCTTTACAAAAAGTATAAACTGGTTGAGGAGGACTTCATCAGCGCTGAAATCGAACTGGTACCGGCGGGCAAAGCCCGTGACATCGGCTGGGACATGAGTCTAATCGGCGCGTACGGGCAGGATGACCGGGTTTGCGCCTACGCCAGTCTTGACGCAATCTGCCGGATCTCAACCCCCCGCACCACCGCCCTGGCGCTGTTTCTGGACAAGGAGGAAATCGGCAGCGAGGGCAATACCGGGGCCAAATCACGGTTTCTTGAGGAAATGGTGGCCTCGCTTTTGCGCAGCCGGGGGGAGAAAGTCGAGGATACGGTGCTGCGGGAGACGCTGATGAACGCGCATGCCATCTCCGCCGACGTGAACGCCGCGATGGACCCCGATTACCAGGAAGTGCATGAGAAGCGCAATGCCGCCCGCCTCGGCTACGGTGTCTGCATCAGCAAGTTTAGCGGTTCCGGCGGCAAATATGCATCAAGCGATGCCAATGCCGAGTATGTGGGCATTATCCGCCGGCTTTTCAACCGGCATGGCGTGGTCTGGCAGACGGGAGAGCTGGGGAAGGTCGACGAGGGGGGCGGGGGAACGGTGGCCAAGTTCCTTGCCGGTTATGGCATGGAGATCATTGACTGCGGCACGGCGCTTTTGAGCATGCACTCGCCTTTTGAAATAGCCAGCAAAGCGGATGTGTTCGTGACCGGCAAGGCATACCGGGTCTTTCTCTCAGAGGATTTAACCTAGCAGGATATCAACGGGTATGGAGGGACGCTCTCCTTTGGCTCCGCTTATGACGTACGGCCCCGACAGCGCGTGGCCCTCCATTAGATTTCTTCCGGAACAACGCATGGTTTAATGTGAAAAGCCAGGATATGCCCAATCACTATATTTTCGGACCGGTCCGATCGCGCCGGCTCGGTTTTTCACTGGGCGTGGACATCATTCCCTACAAGGTCTGCAGCCTGGACTGTCCGTACTGCCAGCTGGGCCGGACCACGGTCAAGACCATTGAACGTTCCCCTTATGCCGACACGGATGCCATCATCGCTGAGCTCGGTCAGGTTCTGCAAGAGCAGCGGAAGATAGACTACCTCACCCTTGCCGGCTCGGGCGAACCCACGCTTGCATCGAATCTTGGGGCCATCATCCGGCGCATCAAAGAAATTACAAACATACCGGTGGCGGTGCTTACCAACGGAACCCTTCTTCACCTTGAAGAGGTGCGCGAGGAACTAAGCGCCGCCGACCTGGTGGTTCCATCGCTTGATGCGGTGAGTGAGGATGTTTTCCGGATGGCCAATCGGCCGCACCCGCTCCTAACCGTCCAACAAATGCTTTCCGGCCTGGGGCAGTTCAGAGCGATGTTCCACGGTCAGCTCTGGCTTGAAATCATGCTGCTCAAAGGGGTCAACGACGGTGCGGAAGAAATAGAGAAAATAAAAAAGGCCATCGCCCCGATTGCCTTCGATCGAGTGCAGCTCAACACCCCAGTGCGTCCCCCCCGGGACAGCGGCATCGCGCCGCTCTCCGCGCCGGAGCTTGAGCGCATCCGGGAATGGATAGGAGCGCCGTGCGAGGTGGTAGCCGGCACCCGGCAAAAGCAGTGCGCCGCCGGATCCGGTATCGATGAACGGATCATCGGCATGATCCGCCGCCGGCCGCTTAATCTCCCGGACATCGCCGATTCATTGGGCATGCCACCGGCAATGGTGAGCAAGCTCCTGGCCCATCTGGAAGAGCAGGGCAGGATTGCCACGCACCGTTACGGGGGCGAACTGTTCTATCAGACGACACGGTGACCGGGAGGATCGACAGCGAGGTTCAGGCGAATATGATTTTTTTAAAGACCGAACAGGAAATCGTTAACATGCGGCGCTGCAACCGCATCGTAGCGCAGGTCCTCAAGGAACTGGCGGAAATGGCGCGGCCCGGTGTGGCCACCAAAGATCTCAACGCCCGGGCCGAGGAATTGCTTGCCGTGTACGGGGGGGAGCCTGCCTTTAAGGGCTACCGGGGTTATCCGGCAAGCGTGTGCATCTCGATCAACGAGCAGATCGTGCACGGCATTCCCGACGGAAGAAAGCTGAAGGAAGGGGATATCGTCAGCCTGGACTTTGGGGTCAAGCTTAACGGCTTCTTCGGCGACGCGGCGGTTACCGTCGCCGTTGGCGAGATCGGAGGTAAGGCGCGGGAGCTGCTTGCGGTAACCGAGCAGTCCCTTTACCGGGGCATTGAGCAAGCAGTGGTGGGCAACCGGCTGTCCGATATATGCCAGGCCATCCAGTCCTGGGTCGAAAGTCACAGATTTTCCGTGGTCAGGGATTTTGTGGGGCACGGAATCGGGATGGCCCTGCACGAAGATCCGCAGATTCCCAACTACGGCATTCCCATACCAAATCCCCGGCTGCAGGAAGGAATGGTGCTGGCCATAGAGCCGATGGTCAACGAAGGAACGCACGAAATGAAAATCCTTTCTGATGGATGGACGGCGGTAACCGGCGACGGTAAGCTGTCCGCCCATTTTGAACACACCGTCGCCATCACCGGCGGCGGCCCCCTCATCCTGAGCATGCCCTAAACGCACTACAAGGAAGGATATCATGTCATTGCGCGAGGTCATAACCTATCCCCATCCACTGCTGAGAAAAAGGTCGCAGCCGGTTAAAGCGGTCAATAACGAGGTGCTCCGGCTGATCGAAGACATGGCGGACACCATGTACGCCCAGCGCGGCGTCGGCCTGGCGGCGGTGCAGATCGGTGTCCATCAGCGGGTCATAACCATCGACGTGGGGGAGGGACTGCTGGCGATGATCAACCCCGAGGTGCTGGAACGCAGCGGAGAAACCCAGATGGAAGAAGGCTGCCTCTGCCTGCCCGGGGTGATCGTCGAGGTGGAGAGAAGCGAACGGGTAACCGTGCGGGGGCTCAACGAAAAAGGCGAGGAAGTGACGCTGCCGGCGGAAGGTCTGCTGGCGCGCGCCCTGCAGCACGAAATAGAGCATTTAGACGGCATCCTCATTGTCGACAAGGTGTCCCGGCTCAAACGCGAACTGCTCACCGGCAAGCTGCGCAAAGAGGCGAAAGAGCGCGCCGCAGCGCGAAAAAGCTGACTTAAGAAAATGAACCACGAAGATCACGAAGAGAAGAGGAAGGATGCACGATGCATGATACAGGATGCATGAAGAGCCTCCTGTAACC
>CAYWLT010000154.1:0-7239 GCA_964459295.1 uncultured Thermodesulfobacteriota bacterium | reverse complement strand
ACCATCAAGATGCTCGACATCATTCCCCGGCAGGTGTTGATCGAGGTGCTGATAGCCGAAGTGGGCCTGGATGAGAACTCCGAGTTCGGCGTGGAGTGGACCGTTTTCGATGATTATGCCAAGCTGGGGGGCTACAAGGGGGTTGACCGGTTCGGCCAGAGCTTCAACCTGAGCGGGCTGGGCCAGGATTTGACCAAGCCGTTGACCCAAACGGGTTTCACCTATGCCTTTGCCGCCGACGCGCTGCAGGCCTTCCTGCGCGCCTATTCCCGGCAAAACAAGGTCAACATTCTTTCCACCCCCCACATTTTAGCGGCGGACAACACCGAGGCCAGCATCGATGTGGGTCAGGAGGTCCCCATCGTAACCAGCGAATATACGCCCACCACGCTGCAAGTGAACGAAACCTATTCCCGTTCCATCGAGTACCGCGACACCGGTATTCTGCTTACGGTTACGCCCCGCATCAACGACAAGGGACTGGTGGCCCTGGAGGTCAACCAGGAGGTGAGCGATTTAAGCGAGCAGCGCATAGAGGGGATCAATTCACCCATCATCCTCAAGCGCCAGGCACAGACCTCTCTCGTGGTTCAGGACGGCAGGACCATCGTGATCGGCGGTCTGATCAGGTAGAAATCCGACGAGACCCAGGAGGGTCTTCCCATTCTGTCGAAGATTCCCTATCTGGGCATGCTCTTCAGTTATAAAAAGAAAGCGATCACCAAGGTGGAGCTGCTGATCCTGATTACCCCGCACGTGGTTAAAAACTTCGAGGAGGCGGAACTGGCGACAAAAGAATTTTCCGAGAAGGTGAAGGGTTTGCAAAAGCTTTTCAAGAAGTAACGATTCCGGCTCGCGTGTGCCGCGGCGGCCGACACTATAAAGGATTCAAAGATTTTGTTAAATAGTGCTAAAGAATTCCGGCCGGCGAGCCGATAGTTGCACGGATTTGTATTTTACCTCTTTTCCCGCAATATGCTTATGCGGATCCGGAGATATGTCATTTTGATATTTTTGCTATATGCCCGGGCGCATGGCGCGCGATGAGCATGCCGGTTGAGCGCGTGTGAGTTTTTTTCAAAGGATGGATGACCAGCCGGTTATAAAAAAATGAAACCATGGCGTCTTCCGGCCGGGCGGTTCATAAATTTATAAAAAAAACTTGACAGGCCGGTTCTAACTCTGTATAAAAACTACTAATTAGCAATAAATATATAACGCTTCGCTTTTGTAAATACTATTACCCCTAAAATAAATTGGAAAAGGAGGTGATGAAGAAATCAAAATGTCACGAGGGTGCTCATTCTTTTATTTATTTTATTGATTGCGTCAAACGATAATTAAGGTGAAAGGAGAGGAGAAATGAAAAGTAGATTCAAGGTGCTAGGTGTGATGTCCGCGGTGCTGCTCTTATTCGCCATGGGCGGTGCGGCATCGGCTGACAACGCTGCTTCCATCAACATTGCCGTTTCGTATCCCTGCGAAGCGGACCAGAACCCCTGTGACACCGGGGTGGCAGTATCCCGTCCCGGTGAACCGGATTTTCTCGATGATGGATTCGGTGGAGACGTGGTCAATGTTTACATTACCCTGCTCGATGCAGCAGGCAACCCAGCCACCGCCGGGCCCAATGGGGAATCGCTCGCGTCGCTTACCGGGAGACTGACAACTCAACTGGGTGCGGAAGACTATGCGGTTGAGCCGAACAGATTTCTGAAAGATGATGCCAATGTAAGTTTCGCCGGCAAGGCATCCGCCCGGGCCAATATCGACTATACCGGTGCGATGGCCGGTGTCGATCCTCTCAACGTGGACATCACCGGTGCCAAACCGCTTACCGCGACGGCCAATGTTAATGTTATTGCTCCGGATGCGGAAGGTCTGGTGGTGCGGACCTGCGGCGCGGCGGCCCCGAATTACAAGCTCTATGATGAAATAGATGAGGATTGCTGGAATAACGGAAAAGAGGCGACCGCCGGGGCTTCCATACCGGTGACGGTGATCGCCGGTGTGGATCCCGGCCTTTTCACGACCGCCCCCAATCTTGAGGGGAAGAAGATTACCGTAGAGGCTTACGCGGATTATGATCGGTCCGAAAGTCTTTCCGATGATGAAGAGAGCGAACCGGTTGCAACCGCGACCTTGACCATGACCAACGGTATAGCCCAGGGGAATATGGTCATCAACAGCGCCGGCCCGGCTGGGCTTGACGTGGTTTTTATCGCGACTTGTAAGGTCAGCGAGGAAGAGACGATTGAAACCGAATGGTTGGATGGGGTTGAAATGATCCCCGGTAATCCGGCCAAGATCGTGGTAGGCGCCGATCCTTATGAAAATGGAAATCTCATCGTTCCGGCCGAAGAGAACTGCGTGACCGTTCTCGACGACGCGGACGAATGCCCGTCCCAAGGAACGCCCACGCTGATCCGGTTGTTCCTGGTTGACGCATTGGGCAACGCGGTGTACGCGGATGAAGATGTAACCGTAAAAGGTGCGCTTGACGGCATCCTGGCCGAGCAGTTGACCGGCTGTGACACGGTAACCATACCCAGCGAAGGCTATACCAGGGCATGTCCTCTGTACGACGACGAGGAAGACGTTGCCGGATCGATCGTCATCGGCCCGCTGCCCTTTACCTCACCCGGCCTGACCGGAACCACGCTTTCCGTGTATCTCCTGCCGGCGAGCGACTGCGGTAAACTGGATATGCAGGTTGAGGTTGAAGCGAAAGCCCCGGTTAAGGCGGGTGACACGGTGACGCTGACCATAAATTCCGATTCCGAGACCACCAAGGTCGTTACCCCGGGTGACGATCTGATCATCTCCGCCGGCGGTCTGCTGCTGAGTTCGTCCGATTTTGCCTCGGCCACCGGCACCCTGCTGATCAACAACGTGCTTGATGCCGATAATAAAAAAGCGGGCATCCAGGTTCCGGTCAAGATTTACAGCGCCGGCGAAAATGTTTGCATAACCGTGCGGGATTTGGACAAATGCGGTGCCGAAGCTACGACCGCGGTTTGTATTACCGAAATCGAGCCCGGCGATCCGGCCAACCTGGCGGTGGTCGATGTGGGTAAATTCGCGGCCACCAAAAGTGCGCTTGATAAACCGGGTAAATATGTGGGCACCGAGCCCATCGTGATAAGTTCTTACATCATCGCCGATGGTGCAACCAGGACCATCATACTGGACGATGCGGATGAAGGCTGCTGCGACCTGCAGCTTTGGGATGCGTACACTAATACAACTGATTGCGTACCCGAGTTGGAATGCACCACCGATTCCGGTTTCGCCCTTCCTGTGGAGATAGGTGAATGTGGCGTGAGGGTCGCCTTTGCAAAAGGAGCGGTGGGCACCACGGTGACGGTAACCTGCGGCGTGAATATAGACGCGGATCCCGAACTCGACCTGACCAGAACCTTCCAGCTTACCAAGATCGTAAGCGAGATACCCGAGGGTCCGGAAGAGCCCAGTGGAGCGGCAACCGCCCTGTCCGTGGTAAAGGAAGGCCCGCAGGCGCAGAACGGCGCCCAGATTAATCCCCTGCCCGGTGGAGAGGCGATTATCAAGGTGCTCCCCAACGGCGAGCTCGGCGCCCCGGTGAATGTCCAGATCAGCTTTGGTTCCGGTTCGGTTGCGGGCGCGGAGCTGAGAAATCTGGATGGATCGGTGATTAATCTCCCGCTGACCATTACCCTGACTCCGGCCAATTTTGCGAAGAGGTACGTGGTCTACGCCCCGACGGCGGGCCAGGTGGTGGTCAATGTTACTGAGGTGAGCGCAACCGGTCTGGCGGCCGGCACCGGCACGGTGGTATTCGGCGCGGCCTGCGAAGTCGCCATTACCCCGGCCAGCCCCACCGTAGGCCAGGGCGGCACGCTGCAGTTGAGCGCCACCACGACCTGTGAGGGCGCCCCGACCGCGGGAACCTATACCTGGGAACTGCTGGAATCGGCGTGCACCAGTTCCGGCGCGGTTGCCGCGAATGGGCTCTATTCGGCCCCCGCCACCGCTGATGCCGGCGGATGCACCGAGACGGTGCGGGTGACCGATACCGCAAATGGTAACGTGACCGCTGATGTGATCATTAATGTCAGCGAATGTACACCCGTGGTTAAGATAACCGGCAACACCAGCCTGACGGTTGGCGCGAGCCAGATCTATACCGCGGCAACAACCTGCGGCGATGCACAGTTGACCGGCACCTACAGCTGGGAACTGAACGGCGCGGCGGTCGGTACGGGCAACTCCTATACCTTCAATGCCACAGCGGCAGGCAGCAACACCCTGAAGGTAACCGATACCACCAATGACGTGACCGCCACGGTAACCATAACGGTGTCGAGCGTGAGCGCCTGCAGCATCAACGTGGTCCAGGAGCAGGTGGCGAGGTCACGCTGGATACCGCTGCCCGCCATCATTACCATCGTGGGCGATGACACCGACATCACGCTGGCCACAAGGGTCAACTATGCACCGGCCAAATCACCCTTGTCGGTCATAAAGATGGGTAAACTGGTCTTCAAGAATATCCAGACCATACAGCAGCCGGTGCTGATCATGCCGTCGATTCTGACCTTTGTGGGGTTTGACGGCTCGAGCGAAACCGTGACCGTCACCCTTACCAACGGCGGTTGCAACACGGCATCCGATACCTTTACCATCGAGATGCTCCCGATCATCCTGGACAAGAAGTAAGAAGTCCCGGGATGTAACCGGGTAACAAATGTATGACGAGAGAGCCCGGCGGTGAAACACACCGCCGGGCTCTCTGTTGTGTGCGCAGGGGCACTAATCATTGGTGTCGACATAAATATGTGTTTGTAGGACCGGCCGGCCGCCTCTTTTATGCTCATGACATTGCGGTACCATCCCGTAACCGTGGGTAACGAAAAAGGCGGGCAAGAAACACTTATGTTTCATGCCCGCCGCTTTTGCCTGCCTGATCGCTATGGAATTTATTCCGGCACCACCGGTCCCGCCCCCCCCATTTCTTCCATGAACCGGTCGCGAAATTTTTCAACCCGATCCTTGATGGCATGCTGATCCATGTTACCGCCGCTCTCTTTCAGCTCATCCATGATTTCCTTATTGAAGTCCAACAATTTTTTCATGTTCTCCTGGGACATGAACGGAGAATTGGCCAGGGCTTCAGGAATTTGCCCCGCCGCCAACTGGTCTTCCATTTCCTCCTTCGCCTTTTTTTGATCCTCCTGCTCCTGCACCCTTTGTTTCAGGGGTTTTGCCGGGGTTGCCGCCGGCGGCGCAGGCGGCGGCGGAGGGGGAGGAGGCGGCGGCGGCGCCGTTTCGATGGGAGTGAAGTCACCTTTGGCGCCTTCCTTACCTTCGTGCAGGTTGAGCGCGACCTTCTCGCCGTAATAGTCAAGCACGACCTTTTTCTCTTCTATCGCGGAGATGACATACCCGCCGATATAGTCTCCCAGGGCATATATCTCGTTTTTCTTCCCGGCAGGCTGCGCTTCGGCGGGGTTTTTCCTGCCCGGGTTTTTTTCCGCGTCCTTGTCCCGAATTATGGCGCACTTTTTATTACCCACAATGACCGTACCGACCAGTGAAAGCTTGCTGCTGTCGACCTTTTTATCCAGCATCTTCGCGTCTGATTTCTCAATCTGCCACTCGGTTCGGTCCGGCCGGAAGAGATTTTTTTTCGGGATAACGGCGTACGGGTCCGCCGCTCCCCGGGCTTCCGGTGACATGAGCATGGCGGAAAGCAGCAGGGCGGTTGCGCATGGCAGAAAAATTTTGTTCATAGCGGCCTTAGATCCTTACGGCTGGCGGTTAGTCAATACGCGTTGCAATACTACCATGAATAGACAAAAAAAACAAATAGATTGAATCACTTAAACCGCCACTCGCTTGTTACCTATAAACGTTTCGATAATTAATTGGTTTGAAGCTGCTTTCCTGCCGACTAAAAGTTCCTCCGGGATAAATCTATGTATACTGCATCGTATCCCTCCGCCTCATCGCTTCGGGTGATGACGTTCAGGTCGATGAATCCTTCCGGAGAATTCGGCTTGAGCATGACAGTCTGAAGAAGCAGCCGGGGAAGGGCAAGGATGGGCGGCCCGATGGGCACCAGGTCTTTCGAAGAAAACGATACCCGGCTGAGCAATGGCAGAAAGCGGGTGTCATAACCGAATATCGCCATCAGGTAAATCGACGGCATGGTTATGCTGCCGCGTAGCCTCGAGGGGAAGGCAAAGGAGATGAGCGGGTCGAGCGTTGATGAGGCGTTGACTTTGCCATACCCGAACGTATCGTTCTTCGGCACTGGTTCTCCTAAATGATCAGCCCTGTTGGTCAGATATGCTGCCACCTGGTCGTTGGTCAGGTGAGGTAATTCAGAGAGCATCAGGGCGGCAACACCCGAGACCATGGCGGCGGAGAACGATGTTCCTTTGTTGAAGGTGTAGCCGCCGCCCATGGCCGTGGTCAGAATGAAATCATCAATGGTGCTTCCGCTTCCCGGCGCGACCAGGTCGAGCTCGGGGCCGTACGCCGAGTAGATGTTCCGGTTGTTTACGTCGACTGCGGACACCGCCAGTACAATTTCCAGCCGTGCCGGAAACCATACCGGTCCACGCCGGTTTCCCGCTGCCGCCACCAGGATAACGCCTTTATCCGCCGCATAGGCGATGGCGTCGTTAACCGCCTGGTGAGCCCCACTGTCATTCCAGCCCAGGCTTAAATTAATCACCGCAGCGCCGCTGTCCGCCGCATACACAATTGCCTGCGCCACCGTTTCATCGGTAAATGTATCGCCATCTTCCCGGCTTACCTTTAAGGGAAGTATTTTCGCTTGCGGCGCGACACCGCTGATACCCACGCCGTTATTTTGGACGGCGGCGATGATGCCGCATACCTGCGTTCCATGGCCATATTCATCGCTTGGATCATCATCGTCATCGCCGAAATCCCATCCGGGCAGGATGTTGTCGGCGAGATCTTCGTGGTCACGGTCAACTCCCGAATCAACCAACCCGATGATGACGCCGGCGCCCAATGACTTATCCCAGGCATCAGGCGCTTTGATGGCTTGAAGATACACCTGCTCTTCAAAGCGGGGATCGTCGGGTTCTGAAAGAAATTCGCCGCGGGTGTTGGGTTCAACAAGCTCGATGCCGGATTGCCTTTTTAGCCTGTCCATCGCTTCGCGCAGGGTTTCATTTTTACCAATCGTGATTTTGGCCCATCCGATCTTTGCCATTGCACCCT
>CAYWLT010000153.1:0-7246 GCA_964459295.1 uncultured Thermodesulfobacteriota bacterium | reverse complement strand
CACTGTGTCATTCTGAGCGAAGCGAAGAATCTCCATTTGTCGCTCAGGGCAGGCTCCGCGAAGAATCTCCTTGTTTGCTCAGGATAAACTCCGTGAAGAATCTCATAGAATCAATGAGTTGAAAATTGAGATTCTTCGGCTGCAGCCTCAGAATGACATTATGACACAGTCTGGAAAACGGGGGGCGGAGGTGTATCGTCCCGGTGACGGTTCAAAGGTCGCCGGTTTTTACCAGCTCGCGAGCGGCATGCAATGGGCGTCCCGGATATTCCTACTGCCGGCCGGCAGGCTGACACCGACGGATTGGTGCTGGAGTGCGGAAGTTACCGCCTCGACTTCAGCGGACGGACCCACCTCATGGGCATCCTGAACGTGACCCCCGATTCGTTTTCCGACGGCGGCATGTTTTTTGATCAGGCTCATGCGGTGGATCATGCCCGGCGCATGGCCGATGAGGGAGCGGATGTGATCGACATCGGCGGGGAATCCACGCGTCCCGGAGCGCCGCCGGTTTCCCCGGAAGAGGAGCGCCGGCGGGTGCTGCCGGTGATCGAACGGCTTTCCGGCCTGCTCCGGATACCGCTTTCCATCGACACCACCAAGGCGGCGATTGCCGAGGACGCCGTCAGGGCAGGCGCGGTCATCATCAACGATGTCAGCGCGCTGCGGTCGGACCCGGAGATGGCGGCGCTTGCCGCCCGGTGCGGGGCGGCGGTGGTGCTCATGCACATGCGGGGAACACCCCGCACCATGCAGCAGCGGGTGGTGTACGGGGCGATGATACCCGAGATCCACGATTTTTTCCGGGAGCGCATCGCATGCGCCCGCGCGGCGGGGATCGATGACCGGCGAATTATGATCGACCCGGGCATCGGATTCGGCAAATCGGTGCCGGAGGGAAATCTTGCCCTGCTCAAACACCTGGGCAGCTTTGCATCACTTAAAAAACCGCTACTGGTCGGACCCTCGCGGAAGGCCTTTATCGGCGCGGTGCTGGGCCCCGGCGCGGAGGAGCGCGAGGCCGGTACCGCCGCCGCGGTCGCCATTGCCGTCGCCAACGGCGCCAGCATGGTGCGGGTGCATAATGTCAGGATGATGAAGCGGGTGGTTGCCGTGGCCGATGCGATTATGGCGGCCGGCTGAGGGCATCCGCCGGCACGACGGGTGCGAGCGGCTCCTATCCGCTCGCTCGGCGGGGGAAATGACCGGTGCTGGAAATACTTCACAATCTGCGCCTCTGGGATATCATCGACATCCTCATTGTGGCCTATGTCATCTACCGCATTATCCTGCTCATCAAGGGGACCCGCGCGGTCCAGATGCTCATCGGACTGGTGATGGTGATTGGTTTGTACGGTATATCCTATCGCATGGGATTGTTCACCCTCCACTGGATTCTGAACAGTTTTCTCGCTTCCATCATTCTGGTGGTGGTGGTGATTTTTCAGGAGGATATCCGGCGGGCGCTCAGCCGCGTCGGCAGGAACCCCTTCATCGGCGGCGGCGCCGGGGGTCTGCAGGACGTGGAGATGGTGGAGGAGGTGGTGCGGGCAAGCATCGAGCTGGTGGAGCGGAAGCTGGGCGCGCTGATTGTATTTGAACGGAAAACCGGTCTCAATAATTATATCGAGAAGGGGGTGCGCATTGACGGGGTGGTGCAACAGGAAACCCTGGTCAGCATCTTCCTGACCGAGTCGCCCCTGCACGACGGCGCGGTAATCATTCAGGATGGGCGAATCGCGGCGGCAGGGTGCATCCTGCCCCTGGACGCCTCCATCGAAATAAGCGGCACCTTCGGCACGCGGCATCGCTGCGGGCTGAGCCTGAGCAAGGAGACCGACGCGGTGGTGATCATCATTTCGGAGGAGCGGGGCACCATTGCCCTGGCATTTGATGGCACCATACGGTTGAACTTGAGCGGGCAGGTGTTGCGGGACACCCTGCTGAAACTCCTGCCCTCCGGCAAATGGATGATGAAACGGACATAGGCGATGGGCATGCAGATAAGCGCGGTCATCCGCGCTGCACTCACCAGAAACCGGGCGATAAAATTTTTTTCGCTGCTGCTCGCCCTCACCCTCTGGTTTTTCGTGATGGGCGAGAAGAAGGCGGAGTTTTTCTTCGCCGATGTCCCGGTGGAATTTATCAACAAGCCGCCGGACATGGTGGTTAGCGGGCAGGCGCCGCGCAGCGTTAATTTGCGGGTCAGCGGCTCACGCAGCCTGCTGGCAACCATGTCTTCAAGCCGCCTCAAAGCGGTACTGGACCTTGAAGGAGCCAGTCCGGGCAAAACGGTTTTTAGTGACCTGAGCGAAGCGGTGAAGCTGCCCAACGGCACCAAGATTACCAGCATCAGCCCCGCGGAAGTTGAACTGACCCTAGAGGCGCTTACCTCCAAACAGGTGCCGGTGACGGTTGACCTCCAGGGTGAGCCCGCTTTGGGCTATGTGGTGCAGGGGGTCTCGGTTGATCCCCCGTTCGTTGAAGTCAGGGTGGGGGAGAGCGAGGCGGCACAATTGCAGCAGATGCTCACCAGGCCGGTGGACATTTCGGGTGAGGCGACAACGGTTGCGCGGGAGGTTCCCCTGGCCTTGACCAATCTTGATCCGCCGCGCTCGGTGAGCAAAAAGAAGGTGCAGGTGGCGGTAACCATTAATTCGCGGATTCGTGATAAGACGCTGACCGGCATACCGGTTATTGTTGTCGGCAGCCGTTACAAGGCGCGCATTGCGCCCGAGGCCATCCAGGTGCGGATCCAGTATCCCTACCAGCTGGAGGAAACGGTTGCCGCCGGCGGGATCGTTGCAACGATAGATATGACCGACGGCAAGCCGGGCACCTACGACAGGCCGGCGGCGGTCAAGCTGCCCGAGGGTGTTTTTCTGCTGGAATCCATACCGGCAAGCTGCGAGGTGGTGCTGAGCAAGGAACCGGTGTAAGGCATTTAACGTTTTCGGATGTTGCGCAACGGCAGTGACCGTCATGCGGTTCAATCCATGCCGGTTCAAATGCCGGCCAAGCATGTTTGAAATTTCCCCTCACCCCGCCGGGGAGAGGGACGGGGTGCTTCGCTGCATTCCCGCGCGATGACGTGACCATAGATTCTTACATAGGTATCTGAGAATTTCTTTCTCAGATATGTTTACACCGGCAGGAGTGGCTTTCCGCCGCGAATGCATCGCGCCTAAAAGTGCTCCTACCGAAATTCAAATATTTTTGCTAGCGTTTCTAACCACGGAGAAAGAGCTTCCATGGCCGGACTGATGGTGAATGTTGACCATATTGCAACGGTGCGGCAGGCGAGGAGAGGCGATGAACCGGACCCGGTGCTGGCGGCCGCGCTGGCGGAGCTGGGCGGGTGTGACGGCATCATCGTGCACCTGCGCGAGGACAGAAGGCACATTCAGGACCGGGACCTGGAGCTGCTGCGCCAAACGGTAAGCTCCCGGCTGAATCTGGAGATGGCGGCGGTGCCGGCGATGGTAGGCAAGGCCCGGCAGATCAAGCCGGAGATGGCGACCCTGGTCCCGGAAAAGCGCCAGGAACTCACCACCGAGGGCGGCCTTGACATCCTCACCCACCGCACATCGGTTCGGTCGGCGGTACGGGCATTGCAGCAGGCCGGCATCCTGGTGAGTCTTTTTGTCGATCCCGATCCGCGCCAGATAAACGCGGCAAAAAAGGAGGCGGGGGCTGACTTCATCGAGATCCATACCGGCAGCTTTGCCGAGGCAAAATCTGCGGCCGGGCAGCAGCGGGAGGTGCAAAGGATTCGTCGGGCCGCGGCACTGGCCACCCGTCTGGGGTTGGGGGTCAATGCCGGGCACGGATTGAATTACACCAACATTAAAAGGCTGCTGGATATCAAGGGGATTCAAGAATTCAGCATCGGGCACAGCATCATAGCCCGGGCGCTCATGGTGGGGATGCGGCAGGCGGTCCGGGATATGGTTGCGGTGATACATCGCAGCGGCGCGTGATAAAGGCTGAAGGCTCTTATGAGAAGCGAGCGAGCAAATGGAGGGACGCGCTCCGTCGCGTCCGATTGCTGTGCACGGCCATGACCGAGCATGGCCCCTCCATTATCGTTTGTCATCCGGCGGCGTGATCGCAAGATGCTCATAAATACGAACTGGATTCTGCGGTCAAGCCGCGGAATGACGCGTCTATAGATTGCGTTTTCATGTTTTGTGCCGTCCCTACAGGCATGGGAATTTAATACGCGAATTTTAATCAGCGATGCTCGGAGGAGCAATGAAGGTTGTGACTGCGGAGGCCATGCACCGACTGGACCGCGCGGCCATTGAAGAAGCCGGAATTCCCGGCATGGTGCTGATGGAAAACGCCGGCCGGGGCGCGGCGGGCGAGATACTGCGAAGCTATCCCCGCATCGCGGGAGGAAAGGCGGCGGTTGTCGCGGGCAAGGGTAACAACGGAGGCGACGGCCTGGTTATTGCCCGCTACCTGATCAACCGCGGATGCGCGGTAACCGTGTTTCTGCTCGCTCCGCCCGAAGGAGTGGCGGGGGACGCCAGAGCGAACCTTGAAATACTCCGGCGCATGAAAGGGGATATCCGGGAGGTCGGCGGCCGGGAGGCCTGGGGTAAGGCCCGGCCGGAGCTGGCGGCCTGCGGGCTGATTGTGGATGCCATCTTCGGGACCGGGCTCTCGAGCGAGGTCAGCGGCCTGGCGCGGGAGGTGATCGATGACATCAACGCCTCGGGCGTGCCGGTTGTGTCGGTTGATCTGCCCTCGGGCTTGCATGCCGATACCGGCGAGATTCTGGGGGCCTGCGTGCGGGCCGATTTGACGGTCACCTTTGCCCTGCCCAAGACCGGGCTGTGCGTCTATCCCGGCGCCGGTTATGCGGGTCGGGTGAAGGTGGTGGACATCGGCATTCCTGCGGGTCTTATAGAGAAGGATGGGACCGGAGACCGGGTGCTCACCTTCGACCATGCCTGTCAGGCGCTGAGGCCGCGCCTGCCCGGGGCCCATAAGGGCGACTGCGGACATGTGCTGGTGGTTGCCGGAACGCGCGGCAAAACCGGGGCGGCCGCGCTCTGCTCCCGGGGGGCGGCCGGCGCCGGCGCCGGCCTGGTGTCCCTGGCCGTTCCGGAGAGCCTGAACCACATCATGGAAGTGAAGCTGACCGAGGTGATGACCGAGCCGATTCCCGAGGAGGAAGCGGGTTTCCCCGGGAGCGGCAGCCTGGATGCGGTGATGAAACTGATGGCCGGCAAGCAGGCGCTGGCGCTGGGACCCGGCCTGTCCACCCGGGACGGCGCGCGCTGTTTAATCCATGGCGTGATTGAACAGAGCGTCATCCCCATGGTCATCGATGCCGACGGGATCAATGCGCTGAGCGGCAGCCTCGAGGTGCTGGCGCGGGCGAAGGCGCCGGTGATTCTGACGCCGCATCCCGGCGAGATGGCCCGCCTGGCGGGATCGGGCACGCAGGAGGTGCAGCGAAACCGACTGGGGGTGGCGCGGGACTTTGCCAGACGGCACAAATGCTGCCTGGTGCTGAAGGGGGCGCGCACACTGGTTGCAGCGCCCGATGGATGCGTGGCCATCAATCTTACCGGCAATGCCGGCATGGCCTCGGGCGGCATGGGGGACGTGCTTACCGGGATGATTGCCGGGTTCATCGCTCAGGGATACGATAGCGTGTGCGGTGCCCGGCTGGCGGTGTTCTGCCACGGGTTCGCCGGCGATCTGCTTTTCCGAGAGCTGGGGCCCCAGGGATTCATGGCCGGCGATCTGTTGCGGGAGCTCCCCCGGGTGTTCCGGGCGCTGGTGGAGCGCAGGCTTCCCGCTTCCCTCGGCGACGGATATGCGTCGATGAGCTTGATGCTCTAACCGGCGGTTGAAAAACTGTTGTGGCTGAAAAGTCCCTCCCCCTTGAGCCGCATAAAGCCGGGTTCATCATTTGCCATTGCGTGGCTGAGCCTGGGCATCCGGGATAACTATTTTTTCAACCGCCCGCGAGAACGCGCCATGAAATGTCAGATCAGCGTGGTATCCCACAGCCCCGAAGAGACGGCGGGCTGGGGCAGAAAGCTGGGGGGGCTGCTTGAGGCGGGGGACGTGGTTGCGCTGATCGGCGAACTGGGCGCGGGCAAGACCGCCCTGGCCCAGGGCATAGCGCGGGGGCTGGGCGTTCCGCAGGACACGTATATTGCAAGCCCCACCTTCACGCTGATTAACGAGTACCGGGGAAGAGTCCCTCTTTACCATCTGGACTTTTACCGCATTGACCACCCCTCCGAGTGCGTGCAGCTGGGGCTGGAGGATTACCTGGGCGGCGCGGGGGTCGCCCTGATTGAGTGGGCCGATAAAATCGCGTCCCTGCTTCCCGGTGACCACCTGGCGATCCGGCTGGCGCACATGGATGACACGACGCGGCGGGCTCTGCTGTGCGCAACCGGAGACCGCAGTGCGGCGCTGCTGCGCGCGCTGGAAAAGGTGTTTTAGGGCGGGTGCCCTGACGGGCTGACCGGGAGAAAAGGAGGATACACAAGTGGCGCTCATAGTGCAAAAGTTTGGGGGTACATCGGTAGGGTCCATAGAGCGGATACGCAATGTGGCGAGCAAGGCGGTGCAGACAAGAAAGGCGGGCCATGACCTGGTGGTGGTGGTTTCCGCCATGGCGGGGGAAACCGACCGCCTGATCAGGCTGGCCAGGGAGATGGTTGATAAGCCGGAGGGGAGAGAATATGACGTAATGGTTTCCACCGGCGAGCAGGTGTCGGTTGCCCTGCTGGCCATGGCCATACAGGCGCTGGGCTATCACGCGGTTTCCTTGCTGGGGTTTCAGGTGAGGATTATCACCGACAGCGATTTCACCAAGGCGCGCATCGAGAGCATTGATACCGCTGCGATAACCTGTGCGCTGAAAAAGGGGAGCATCGTGGTGGTGGCGGGGTTTCAGGGGATGGACGCAGGGGGTAACGTTACCACCCTGGGCAGGGGGGGGTCCGATACCACGGCGGTTGCGCTTGCCGGAGCGCTCAAGGCCGACCTGTGCGAGATCTTTACCGATGTGGACGGGGTGTACACCACCGATCCCTCCATCTGTCCCCAAGCCCGCAAGCTCGACCGGATAGCGTATGATGAAATGCTGGAGATGGCCAGCCTGGGCGCGAAGGTGCTGCACACCCGCTCGGTGGAGTTTGCCAAGAAGTACGCCATTCCCATACACGTGCGGTCGAGCCTCAATGACAATGCCGGAACCATAGTTACCAGG
>CAYWLT010000152.1:0-7283 GCA_964459295.1 uncultured Thermodesulfobacteriota bacterium | reverse complement strand
AGAGGTACAGCATAAAACGGGGTGGCAGATCCACCTTAAAGAAGCTCATTTTCTGTCTAGACAACCCAGACCACTTCACTCCATGAATAAATATAATCGCATTTTACACCCCATCACTTGCTGGGGTTGAGCAAGTCGTCTTAATCGCCGGATAATGACCGTTGGGGGTTGAGAAAACAGGGCAGGGTTTTAAAACTGCTTCGCTGTTTAAAAACAGGGAAGGGGAGGCACCGATGGAAGGCAAGCAGTAAAGCAAAAACAGCCCGCTAAATCCCGCCTCAGGCAACGATCAAACACTCTTCTTGCTTTTCTCCTCATTCTGGTGTTTACTCGTATCGGGGTTTTTTCTGGTCAAGGTTTCTCTTTGTCTTCCCCGTGGATTAATCCGCGGGGGCACCGCCTTTCAACCGCCAAGCGAATAAACAGCGCATCTCCTCTGAACCGAGGCCATGCAATGCCCCATGGCAAAAGGAACCGGATCCGCTGCCGGCCAATGTGGTCGTTGCCATGGGGCACATGGCGGTCGATACGCCGGTGCCCGGTGGATCGGCGTTGCCGGCCCAGCAGTTGTCGGCGATGTCGGACCGATCGTGCTTACCATCCCGCCGCGGGTTCTTGAAATCAGGCGTGCCGGTGCCACGGGGAATGGTTTTTATGAAAAGGTGAAAGGAGGTTTCATCATGTTTGTTGTTATCATTAACTTTCCACCCATAAAAAAAGGCAGGGACGCGGAGTTCAGGGAATGGTTCGCCTGGTCAAACAAGGAATTTGCCAGGCACCGGGGTTTTATCGGCAGGCGGCTTCTCGAGCCAACAGAGGGGGGAGATTACGCCGCGATTGTGGAGCACGAGAGCCGGGAAACCTTTATGGACATGCACAACAGCCCTGGCCACGATGAGGCGGCTAGACGGGTTGGACCGCTGTTTGACGGTAATCCGACACCCCGGTTCTATGAAGTAATCGTCGGATAACAGGGATAGGGGAGGGGCAAATGCTGCTTATAGAAGACCTGCAAGTGGAATTGGGCGGAAAGGTGCTGTTGAAAAACATACACCTGGAGATCCGGCCCGGAGAGACCCACATCCTTTTTGGACCAAACGGTTCCGGCAAGACGTCGCTCCTCATGACGATCATGGGCTATCCCCAATACGCGGTCAAGGGGGGAAGAATAGTCTTCAACGGACACGACATCACCCATGCGCGTATCGACGAGCGCGCGAAAATGGGGATCGGCATGTCCTATCAACGGCCGCCCACCATTAGCGGGGTGAAGACAAGGCAGATGATCGACATTTGCGCAAAGAAAAGGGGGGATGTGGCGGCGCTCGCGCGCTCAATGAACTTCGAGGATTTTCTGGAGAGGGATGTGAACGCGGGTTTCTCCGGGGGAGAGATCAAGCGTTCAGAGCTTTTGCAGCTTATGGCGCAGAATCCGGATCTTCTGCTGTTCGATGAACCGGAATCAGGTGTGGATATGGAGAATATGGCCCTCATCGGCGGCACGATAGCTCAAATCCTGCAGAAGACGCCGGTGAAAGACAAAACCAAAAGCATAGCCGAGCAACGGCGGGAACGGACGAAAATGGGGCTCATCATCACGCATACAGGCTATATTCTTGACTATGTCCCGGCGGACAAAGGACAGGTCCTCTACGCAGGTTCCCTGTCCTGTTCGGGAAACCCGAGAGAAGTATTCGACTGCATCGGGAAATTCGGTTACGAGGAGTGTATAAAATGCGCGGCTCAGATGAGTTGAAAGAAAAGGCCATGCGGGCCCTGCAGAAACCCGCCCTTTTTGGCGAGGACGTGAATCTCGGCGAATTCGACCGTTCCTTTGTCCCCCATGCCTATATGGCCCAGGAGGAGATTTGCCGTCTGCCGGAGAAAGAACAAGAGCGCCTCATCATGTCGGGCCTTGATGTGACCGGCAAGGAGCGGGACGGCACCTATTTTCAGAAGGACACCGCGGTCGTCCACTGCAGCAGTCTCCATGAAGGCATCCAGGTCATGCCCATACGGGAGGCCTTGGAAAGGCATCGCTGGGTGGAAGAGTATTACTGGAAGCTTGTGCCGGTAGACCAGGATAAGTACACCGCTTCGGCTTACCTGGAGCTCCATGATGGTTACGTTATCCGGGCCCTTCCCGGCAGCAAAAGCGTTTATCCCATCCAAGCCTGTCTTTATATCGACAAGGAAAATCTCCAGCAAAACGTCCACAACCTCATAATCGCCGAGGAAGGGTCGGAATTGCACGTGATCGCCGGATGCGCCACGTCTCCCCGCCTGCAGCGGGGCATCCATGTCGGTATCTCCTAGTTCTTAGTGAAGAAAGGGGCCCGCCTGAGTTTTACCATGATCCACAATTGGGCGGAGGAGATGGCCGTGCGTCCCAGGTCGGTCGCCCACGTGGAGGAAGACGGCCTATTCGTAAACAACTACATCTGCCTGAAGCCCGTCCGCTCAATTCAAATGTACCCGACAACCCATCTGTTGGGGGACCGGGCCACCGCCATGTTCTACAGCGTGATCGTGGGCAGTCCCGGTTCCAACTTCGACATAGGGGGAAGAATCCATCTTCTGAGACCCGGCGCCCGGGCCGAGATCATTCAGCGCTCTATCAGCAACGGCGGTCACATTGTGAACCGGGGTCACCTCATCGGCAAGGCACCCGAGATCAAGGCCCATCTCGAGTGCAAGGGGCTGCTCCTGAAAGGCGGGGTCATCGACTCCATCCCGCAATTGGAGGGACACGTAGAAGGTGTCGACATGTCGCATGAGGCCGCCGTCGGCAAGGTGTCCCAGGAAGAAATCTATTACCTTATGTCCCGCGGTCTGAGTGAATCCGAGGCGACATCGACTATCGTTCGGGGCTTTCTCAATGTAGACATCAAGGGATTGCCCCCGGAACTGAAGGCCGAGATCGACCGCGCGGTGGCGGCGAGCGATCAGGACGCGTTGTGAAGATGCCTGCCTGGAGGGGACGAGGTTGACACATTGTGCTTTCTCATTAATGAGGTAAGATGCCTTGGGGGGCGCCAAAGTTGAGGCACGCTACTAGCAACGGAGGTGTCGGCATGAAGAGGATTCCACAAGGTTTTTACACAAAGGAGCTGAGAGACGAAGCAGTAAAGACGGCTATCGAAGCAGGATTGAAATGGGACAATTAAAATGCTATGAGTACCGTGCCCTATCAATTAGGGATATGAAGGGTTGATAGTCAATTTGGCCCCCTCCTTTGTGGCTATCACCCTTCTATTTTTTTGCCCCGCAATTCCCCCTGACGCCCGGGCGCTATTGTATTTCCTTTTTTGGATCCAGAATCAGCTCTTCGTACTCACCTGCACCGAGGTCCCGGTACAGGCGCATTTCCTCTTTTGTCAGGCGCTTGACATCATAGGTCCGGGTGGAACTATCATCAACCAGCCTTAGCTGTTGTGCGTTGTTGATAAAACTCCAGGTGCCCGAATTGGTAATCGGTAATATCTGTGACAGCTTGTATGTTTCGGTGAAATATCCATCGGAATGGAAGTTGACAACGTAATCAGCAAAAAGAAAATAAAACCCTGTGGTTTCATTTTTACCGTTCTTATAATACTCATCCACTTCCCATTTCCCCTGAATCAACATAGTATAAAGGGGCACGCAGCCGACAACAAGCGCCAAAGCTACCATCAGCAAAACCCGGGATATTTTTTTACGCTTCATTATCATTTTCTCCTTTTCCGGTTCCAGAAAGACATGAGCAGCTTGTATCACAACCTGTTGCACGCGATGCAAACGCCCGGCACGGGTGGAATAACGCAACAAAAGCGGGTAGTCTCACATTAATTCAAGGGCCTCCTTGCCGAACATCCCGATGCTTATTCCCCGTTTACGCACCGCCTCATTCACCTCTTTGATTATGCCGTTGAGCAGATCGTCAACCGTGGCAATGAAACCCTCACCGACCCGGCGTGCCTTTGCCGCCGGATAGCCAAAGGCATCTAGTGCTTGTACATCGAAAACGCCGCAGCCCACCATCCCGATATCGGTCACCACGCTCACCAGATTGATTGCTCCCAGGGGTATGATGTAGCCGACCGCCGTCTTCCGCGACAGCACTATCTTTTCACGATGCATGCTGCTTGCACCCCTCTATTCCGTTGCGGCCTGGGTTCTGCGTGGAATTGGGGAATATTACCGCATCATGCCGAGCGCAGTCAATGTATAAAACGTTTGTAAATGAAAGCAGATCGTTTACCACGCAGGATATAGCCATCCCTTATTATTGATTCATTCTAATTGGTTAGAAAACAGATTGAGAATACCCCCTAATCCTCCCCCGCGGTAAGGAGAGGGAAATAATCAATTTGCACGCGTCTATATAATAATCAGGTCTTGAGGGTTTTATACAAGAACAGGCGTTATAAAAGGCTTATGGATTCTTGAGAGAATGAAGGTAATGGAGGTATAAGTTCACACTGTAGTAGAGTATCGTAATAGGAGTGCCATTTTTATAAACCATCCAGCAGGAATTCCTTCAGCATCTTTTCAGCTACCTGCTCGGACTTGACCGCGCAACTGCCTGCTTCCATTTTCCGTTTGAAGTGTCCCACCATTTCTTCCCGAATCTCAGGTGTAGCGTCAACAATCTCCCAGGCCTTATTAATGATCTCCATAGCTCTGTTCGATATTTTCACCAAGTCCGCGGGAACCGACCTCTTCACCGCTTGCTGTACCGGCTGTTTTCCCGCCCCGCCGTTCCGCCCGTGTTTCATATAGCTTTCCAGGTATACTATGGAACTTTTTTGCCCGATCTTCATGGATGTGTACCTCCAGGCCCAACTACTCCATCGGAAGAAAACCGGGGAGACTTTAGTTTTTTCTGGAAACAGACGTATTGTAATGAACTTAATATTTTCATCATTTGGCTATTTCTATCATTTTATGGTGTTTGGGGGTTTCACTTTTACCCACAGAAGCATGCTCCCGCGGCTCAAAGGGAGGGGGCTTTTGACGCCACAACAATGTGTCTTTGAGCCACAAGCTATTTAGCGGCCTTTTTCAATCGCCTGCTGGATTTCATTGTCTGGCAATGAGCGGGCAGATTACCTACACCCCGGCAGGAATGTAGCGGACGGCAACTGATGAAATGCAGGGTCGTTTCAGGCAGAACAACCGCTTAGCCGGCCGGCGCACGGGTGATACGGATGGTGTGGAGATTATTATTGGGGCTTCGCACCACGGTGAGTGTTGCGCCATAGGGCTTCAATAATTCGGTGACGTTCTCCAGTCGCCTGGCGCAGGCATCTTTGCAGGCGTTCCCGATGTCCAGGCCGGTATCGCGAAATTCCAGATGAATGGCCGAGTCATGCCGCCGGCTGGTGATGGTCAGTTCTTTTTTGTCCGCGCCGTTCAGGGAGTCCATTATATTTCTGATGATCTGAATGATGCTCTGGGAAAAATGGTGATGGACACCCTTGACGGCGGGAAGCGATTCATCGAGCGAGCAGGTCTTGGTTATCTCATGTTTAAACTTCATGTCCGCTTCCAGGAACTGGAGTTCTTCCCTGATAAGATGGTTGAGGCTGATCATCTGCGGCGCGTCCTCATCCTCGTGCAGGCGCTTGTTCATCATGTTCTTTATGTTGTCCGAGAGCTTGAGGGCGTTGGTTACGATAACTTCGGCATCGCGTATGCTTTTATCCAGTTTGGAAATCAAGGCATCATCCGCCGCGATGTTCTGGGTCTCGTGCCTGAGGCCCAGCAGCCTGTCCCGCAGCATCTCCGCCCGTGCAACAACCGCCGATAGCGGGGTGTTTAAATTATGCGCCAATCCGTCAAGCAGTTCCCCCATGCCGGCCAAGCGGTAGATTTTACTCAATGCCTTTTGCCCGGCAGGTTTCTGCCATTCATCCCCGATCATTTTTCCGGGTGGTGCAAATTCTCGCATGACGACTTCCCGCCTCGCAGGGTTTAGGTAAGTCTATTATACACGACCGGCTTCGGCTGGCAAGGCTCTTTTCACCGGGGGCCATTACAACCTATCCGGTTTCCACAGCACTTATTTCAATCTATATGGCATCCGGCGCACCGGCAATCCGCGTTACAAGTTTTTAAGGCTGCTTATCCTCACCCGCAGCCGCAACATGGCCTTGGTATGAATCTGCGAGACGCGCGATTCGGTCAGCTCCAGAACCTCACCAATTTCCTTCATGGTGAGCTCGTCATAATAGTAAAGGGAGATGACTTCTTTTTCTTTTTCCGGAAGATCTTCAATGGCGCGGGCAACCGAATCCTTGACCTCGTTCAAGCCCAGGATGCCAAAGGTATTGGAGGTCCTGGTGTCGACGATGCAACTCAAAATATCCCGGCGTTTATCATCGGGATCCATTGATACGTCAAGGCTGATGAGCGGTACGCCGGCGGATTGCTTGAGCAGCCGGTAAAATTCATCCATCTGTACCCCAAGCTGCCCGGCTATTTCTTCATCATGGGCGGGCCTGCCCAGCTGCTGCTCCAGTTCATGGTATGCGTTCATCATCTGATTAATTATCTTCCTGACCGACCGGGGAATCCAGTCCATCGACCGCAATTCATCCAGTATGGCGCCCCTAATGCGGATTTCGGCATAGGTTTTGAACTTGACCTCCTTGGACGGATCAAATTTTTCCACCGCATCAATCAGGCCCAGAATGCCGGCATTGACCAGGTCCGCCACCTCAATGTGCGGCGGCAGCCTCATAGCGACACGGTTGGCGATATATTTGACCAGGGGAGCATACTCCACGATCAGCCGTTCCCTTCTGGTAAAATCCTCTTTACCGTGCGGGTCGTTCTCTGCAATCTGGTTGTATAATCCTTTCATCGGTTCCCCCTTGGTTGAAGTGAGATTCAGCAACTAAAGCCTGGAAAGCGATAATGGAAGTGATTCGGGGTTTTCGAGGAAATGATGCCAGAAAAATCGGATGGCGCCCCGGGCGCCGGCATTCCGTTGATGCTCACAGACTTTATGAGCCAGCGCAAATATGCATGCACTGGCAGCCGCTTCGGGATACAGTTCAATCAGCGCCTTCTGCTGACGTACCGCTTTCACCACATGCTCGTCGCGCAAGATGTACCCCCAGTAATCAATGGAAAGATGATGAAAGCGCTGACCCACCAGGCTTATGTGGTTGTAAACCTCCTTAGCCTCTTCCGCGCTCTGGGCGCCGTTGACCAGTAGATTGAAATGATTTTCCTCATACTTCAAGCACAGCACCTTCATCATGGCATAGGCATCAGTGACGGAAGTGGGCTCCGGC
>CAYWLT010000151.1:0-7506 GCA_964459295.1 uncultured Thermodesulfobacteriota bacterium | reverse complement strand
CCCGGTGCTGATAGGCGATGATCAGGGTGCTTGCCTCGAGCAGGTCTCCCGGTTCGCCGAAATCGAGGTTGCGGGCGAAAATAAGGTTGCCGTCGGCCGTCCCATCACCCCATCCGGATATGGACGAGCACAGCTCCGATGGCGTGGCGAAAAAGTCCTGGGAATTGAAGTGTAACCGGAAAATTTCCGGTATCATATTGAAGGCAAGCAGGTCTACCGGTTTGAAATGGTCGTCAATGGTCTCACTGTAAAGACCTTCCTTGCCGATAGCTCCAACCATCCCGTCATACAATCCCTGGATTTCCCGCCGGTAAGCTTGGGGAATCCTGGTGTACCAGTTGAGAAGATTCCTGGTCCGCCAGTAGTTCCGCTTATCCAGCAGCCGTCCCAGCATGTAATCTTCCAGCATGGCGACAATCTCCGGCGCAAGCAGATAGCCGTGGGCATATCCCATTTCATAGTGGGTGCCCCACACCCGCAACACCGGTTTGCCCTTGATGTAGGTCAGCTCCCCTTTCACCTGCCCGGTCTGGGCATGAACTGCAGCCGGACTTATGAGAAGAACCAAACCAAGCAGTACTATAATTTTTTTCATTATATTTTCCCATTGCGAATGCATGTTGACTTGAAAAGGGTTTATGCGTCGATACCGATGAGAATAAGAGGAACTGCAGGTACGCCTCGTCCTTGACGCACCACATTGTAAAACTCACCTTCGTAGTAGGCAACACCGGAACTCATTCTACTTTGGAGCGATTTCATTGGAAGGATTTCAATTCCAACATCAATATGATCTCCTACATAAAAAGCGAGATGTTTGACAAACAGATCATAGGCTACAAAGGCATATTTTCCAAACTGTACCTCAACAGCAGCACGATCCTTGACGAAATCAGTTTGATTATAACTGAAAATTGGCTTCTCACCTCCTGCTTCAATTTCTTGCTTCTGTTCATCAGGGGCCATTGTCAGTGTTTTGCGGATCAATTTCTCGCTTCGGGTAACCCAATAGCTAACCCGGTTTTCTTGCCAGCCTTTTGCGCGAAGAAGCTTTTTAAATGCTGCGTTCATATCAATCGGGCTGAACAGAAGTTTCCCTTTCATTGTCTTCTCTTTGGACACTTTTGTGCAACATTTTTGAGCATCGACAGCATGGATTACTTTTTGTATTTCTTTCCAAAGAATCGGCTTATGTACCAAGAGAAATTCAAGACCATTCAAATGAGAGTATGTCTCAGCAATCTTCATATTTTGTTCCTGTACTTATGCATTTTCTCCAAAAGTCTCCCTTGCTTGATATTCTTCTTCCAAGGGGCAGTTATAAGGCTATTCCCCGCTGCAACAGGATCGTAGACCGGCGTACCCATCGGACGAGTTCGTAATGTACCCGACAACTCCTGTTGAATTCTCTCCCGCGCTATTTTCACATACCTGGTAACGATCTCCGCTCCAATCCCTCGACGGCCATGCCGGATGGCGGCAATGATTGAAGTTCCAGTGCCGAGGAACGGATCGAACACCCAATTTCCAGAGTTGGTCAGGGCAAGCACTAAACGTTCAATCAGCTCCACCGGGAACTGACATGGATGCTCTGTCTTTTCAACATGGTTACTTTTCACATTCGGAATAATCCACAAATCTCCCGGATTCTTGCCTAGGGGATTGCAGGAATACTGTCCGGCTTTTGGACCTTTAAAATATTTCTTGCCGGGATATTTCTGAGGGATTCTCACTTCATCAAGATTAAAAACATAGTCATCTGACTTTGTAAACCAGACTATATTTTCGTAGCGCCCGGAAAAGCGGTTGCTGCAATGCAATCCATGTTCGAAGTGCCAGATAATACGATTGCGCATCCTAAGCCCCAGTCCGGAGAAGATCGGATATAGTACGGTGTCTAAGGGAATGATCGCACCGCGATCGACATAGTTTCCGACTTGCCAGCAAATACTTCCTCTTGGTGAGAGGACTCGCACACATTCGGTAATAACCTGCGCCTGTTGATTGAGATATATATCGAGATCCAGTTTTTTTTCATATTCTTTGCCAATGTTGTAGGGGGGGGAAGTTACAACTAATTGAAGAGTTTCATCCGGTATGGACTTTAGTAAATCAAGACAATTGCCGGAATATACGACTATAGATGCTGAAGAGGAGAAACTGCCAGCGATTTCGTGATTCCGCATGAATAAAGGCTTCATTCTGATGGTCGGCAAAGTTTATTTGGTTAGGGAATCAATCTTTTTTATAAAGAAATTGTAGGGGCGTATTGCAATACACCATCGCAATGATGAGCAATTTCTGTACCAACGTCACTTCACCGAGTGCGTGAAGCGCCTCCCTTACAGCTGGCTGGTGCTGAAGAGCAGCGTTCCCACCAGGGTGGTGATCAGCCCGAAAACCGCCAGGGCGGCGAGGTTGATCCAGAGGGGGAAGGCGGCGGTGTTCACCAGGCAGTAGCGCAGGGCATCCACCCCGTAGGTGAGCGGATCGAAATAGGTCATCCACCTGAGCCACGCCGGCAGGCGGTCCAGGGGGAAGAATGCCCCGGACAGAAAGAACACCGGCATCACCACGAAATTCATGATCAGGGAAAAGCCGTGAAAGTCCTTCATGCGGCTGGAAAAGGCGATGCCCAGCAGCACAAACCCCACCGAAATCAGCACCATGATCGCGAGGATCAGCGCCAGTTTCAGAGGGCCGGGAAACGGTATGCCCAGGGCGAAGCAGACCGCCAGGAACAGCAGCGCCTGGGCCATGGCGGTGGTCACCCCGCCCAGCGCCTTGCCCAGTATGATCGACGTCCGGGAGATGGGTGCGACCAGGATTTCCTTGAGAAAGCCGAACTGCCGGTCCCAGATGATCATGATGCCGAAGTTGATGGAGGCGAAGAGCAGCACCATGCCGATCATCCCCGGCGCGAGAAATTCGCTGTACTTTAATCCGCCCATGGTGAACACCGAGTTGAGGCCGCTGCCGATGATGATCAGGATCAGGGAGGGAAAGGCGAGGCTTCCGATGATCCTGCTTTTAGAGCGCAGGAAGCGCTTGACTTCTCTCAGCCAGAGTATATAAACCGCGTCCAGATTCATCGTTCCCTGCTCCTTCTTCTGATCCGGATCCCCTCCGCCCAACTGGATTCCTCCTCCCGGATGGTTCTTCCGGTGTAATGTAAAAAAACATCCTCCAGGGTGGGCTTGTGGATGGTGACCGATTCAATGTTGATCGACTGCGCCTGGGCGATGCTCATGAGGGCGGAAAGTTTCTGGTCCGCCGCCTCGACGGTGAGGTGAACAATGCCGTTGTGCCGGCTGACGGTTTTTATCCAGGGCTCCGCCGGGTGGAATTCGTCCTCGGTCTTCACCGAGATGACTTCCCCGCCCACCTGCTGCTTCAGCTGCGCCGGGGTATCGATGGCGGCTATTTTACCCCGGTCGATGATGGCCACCCGGTTGCAGAGCGTGTCCGCTTCATCCATGTAATGGGTGGTGAGAATAATGGTGATGGAGGTGGTGCGGTTCAGCTTGCGGATGTATTCCCAGATGTGCCTTCTGGTTTGGGGATCAAGTCCCAGGGTGGGTTCATCCAGGAAAAGCACCCGGGGCTGGTGCAGCAATCCGCGGGCGATCTCCAGCCGCCGCTTCATCCCGCCGGAGAAGTTTTTGACCAGAACGCGCTTTTTGTCGGTCAGCTCAACCAGACCGAGGAGTTCCTCCATCTTCTCCTTCCGGGCATCCCGGCCGATGTGATAGAGCCGCCCGTGCAGGTCAAGGTTTTCGACGGCGGTGAGCTGGTCGTCCAGGCTGGGGTCCTGGAAAACAATGCCGATGCTCCGGCGCACCGCGTCCTTTTCCCTCCTCACGTCATGGCCGCACACCGTGGCGGTACCGGAGGTGGGCTTGAGCAGGGTGCAGAGGATATTCAAGATGGTGGTTTTGCCCGCCCCGTTGGGACCGAGCAGGCCGAAGATTTCCCCCTGGTTGATGGCCAGGGTGACGCCGTCCACCGCCCTGACCTCCTTGAAGTATTTTTTCAGATGGCGCAGTTCAATGACCGGGGAACTCATGCGGGTACCATGGTATGAGGTGCATGACAAACGGTTTATCCTGGAGGATGGAGGGCCACGCTCAGCCGTGGCCGCCGATCATCATCAGACGCGGCGGAGCGCGTCCCTCCACATAATTTATAGGATGACAGAAAGTAACATAAAAAATAATAAATGGGCAAGTGAAAAAAAGGGAATTCATTCTTGACAACGCCATTTAGTTAGTATAGGAATCGTTAGCGTGCGAATTAATCTGCTTGCAAGAACAATCCGGGCAGCGGTAGGTGCGGCCGGAAAGGAGGAACCATGCTTGTAACAACAAAAGGCATCCGGAAGAGGACAGAAGCAGTGCGGGCGGCACGCGCGCTCACCATGGCGGCTCTCTGTGTCTGCCTGACGGCGATGCCGGCATTCGCCGAAGAGGAACCTGCGCCGGATCTTATCCGGGTTGAGGGGAATGCCGTCAAGCTTACCCTGCAAAGCGTCATGTTCCTGGCGCTGAAGAACAATCTGCAAATCGCCTTTCAAAGCCTGGCCCCGGGCATTTCCGAGACCGGCATCATGCGCGAGGAATCGGTGTATGATCCCGACCTCTCGCTTCAGTACGGCAAGAGCCGGAGCGTGCAGCAGGTGGGCAACTACCTGACCGGCGCCGGCGCGGACAGCGTCTACCAGCAGGCCTGGGATCTCAAGATGGGCATAATGAAGCAGTTTGTGGCCGGCACCTCGGCCGAGCTGAAGTGGAACGCGATCGAGTCTAAGACCGATTTCATCTTTCAGCAACTGGTGCCCCAGTACAAGTCCGACCTCTCCCTCAACCTCACCCAGCCGCTGCTCAAGGATTTCGGCATCGAGATCGGCCGGAGCATGATCAAAATCGCCAATCTTAACTTCGAAATCTCCCAGTATCAGTTTAAAAACCAGGTGATGGAGATTCTCAGCGGGATTGAAAAATCCTACTGGGCGCTCTATTTCCAGAACAAGGATTATGAGGCGCGCCAGAAGTCGCTCAAGGCCGCCGAGGACCTGCTGCGGGAATTTAAAATCAGAATTGATGCCGGGACCCTTGCCCCCATCGAAATTTACCAGGCCGAGGCCGAGGTCGCGGAACGAAAGCATGACCTGATCGTGGCGGCGGACCTGGTCAAGGACACCGAGGACCGGTTGAAGACCTCCTTGAACTTGTATGACAAGAAAGAGTACTGGGACCTGCAGATTATCCCGGCGGATGATCCGCGTTCCGGTCCGGTCACGGTTGACCTGGAACAAAGCCTGCAGGAGGCATTCGCCTACCGCCCCGACTATATTCAGGCCAAGATGGACATTGAGGCGCGGAACATCATGGTCAAATACACCAAAAACCAGACCCTTCCCCGGGTGGACCTGTTCGGCACGCTCGGAACCATGGGACTGGCCGGCCGAGGCAACCCTAATGCCGCCAGTTTTATGGGGGGGGGAGGGGGCGGTAAGAACCTTGTCAACACCGGCTGGCCTGACGTGGCGGACAGCATGGCTTCGGGGGATTACTATAATTATGCCGCCGGGGTGAAGATTCAATTTCCCTTCGGCAACCGGTTTGCAAAAAGCCAATATTCCAGGGCCAAGCTTGAGTCCGCCCGGGCGGCAACCTTTTTAAAGGAAGTGGAAAATAACGTGATCAACGATGTGAGAGGGGCGGTGCGGCAAATTGATACCGACATCAAGCGGATAGAGGCGTCGCGGGCAACCATGCGGCTGGCTGACGAGAGGCTGAAGGCGGAGGAAAAAAAGTACGCCGTAGGCCTTGCCACCACCCATGATCTGCTGGAGTATCAGGACAAGCTGGCCAAGGCCGAGAGCGGCTACGCATTTGCCAAGGCTGCATACGAGCAGAATCTGGCTGATCTGGCCAGGGTCAAGGGCATGTTGCTCGAAACTTTTAATATCACCATCGATTGATGTTCATGGCCGCGCCGGACAAAAAATCCCTGAAAATAATCGAATTTGACAAAACCGATCAGCTCATGGCCCGGCTCCACCGGTCATTGCGCAGAAACTATGACCGGCGGCTTAAAAGTTTCGGATTGACCCCCTCCCAGTTTGAGGTGCTCATGATCCTCTGGACCGAGGACGGGATCGTGCTCGGTGAATTACGGCGACGGTTATCGCGGGACGGACCTACTATTACCGGGGTGGTCGACCGGATGGAGAAAAAAATGCTGGTGAAGCGCATCCGGGACCAACGTGACCGCCGGGTGGTGAAGGTGCATCTCACCTCCAAGGGGAAAAACATGCAGGGGGATCTCGAACGAACCAAGAAACTGGTCATGGAGAAAATCACCAGAAGCCTTTCCCGGAAGGACATGAACTCGCTGGTTTCCCTGATGGAAAAAATGATGCGCAACACGGAGCGCGGGGGGCTTATGTGCTGACGGTGAAGGGCGGATGTAAAATCCCAGATTCCAATATCTAAATCCCAGACAAATCAAAAATTCAAATACCCAATGTTCCAAACCCTGACTGCTGCGGTTTGAGATTTGTCCTCTATTCGAATTTTGGTTATTTGAACTTGTTTTGATTCTTACATATAGAAATCCGAGAATTTCTCTCTCATAATTAGTCGCCCCCTCACCTTAACCCCTCTCCCTGGAGAGGTGGAGGGGACATGATCGCGACTAATCACCCTCTTCCCGCCGGGGAGAGGGATGGGGTGAGGGGAAATTTAAAATATCTTTGGCTGGGATTTCGCGCTTCGAGTTTAAACCTCTCTTAGTCCATAAACTTATTCTCTTCGGCCCATCATACAATTACAGAGACGGTACACCGTTAACTCAGCATAAAGGTTTTCCATGAGAACGAAACTGATTATGGCGATGGTAATAGGTATCATAGTGGCAATGGTGCTGTTCATGCGGGGTGAAAAAAACCATAATTCCGTGACCATCCTGGGTTCCCCGGAGGCGGAAAAAATTTTTCCGGTCGAGGTTGCCCGTCCGGTTTTTGAAGAGGTTGAGCACACCCTGGATGCGATCGGCAGCTTCTTCCCCAAGGATGAGGTGACCGTCGGCGCAGAGGTGGACGGCATCATCAAGAGGCTGCCGGTGGATGAGGGGTGCACGGTTAAGCAGGGCGACCTGCTGCTGGAGATAGATGATGAGAAGCTCCGCCTGGAGGTGGAGGAAAGCGAAGCCATGCTCAGGGAGGGGCGTGCCCGGTACGAGCACTCGCAGGCAACCCTCAAGCGCATGTCCAGCCTTTTTGAGCAGGGTGTCATCGATCAGCAGGAGCTGGATGACGCCAGAAACCAGGAGCTGATGAATCGGGCGGCGGTGGAGAACACCCAGGCCAAGCTGTCCCGGTTTAAAAGGGAACTCGGCGACACCAGGGTGCGCGCGCCCATGGACGGGGTGATCAGCGAGCGGTTGGTTTCTGCGGGCGAGTACGTTAAGATAGGGGCATCCCTTGTTAAGATCTTGAATGCC
>CAYWLT010000150.1:0-7521 GCA_964459295.1 uncultured Thermodesulfobacteriota bacterium | reverse complement strand
TTATATGTTTCTTCAATTGACAAAGACTTCCATCTGGTGATATGGGGGGTATACGCGAAAGAGATGCGAATCCATTGTAATGCATGGCGCATTTCCAGTTGATCCTATACCATAAGACAGGGCAGGTTCAAGATTTAATTGCTCTGCACGGCGGAAGCGGGACAGGGGATTCTTAAGCGCGGTTTGACCGCATGTGCCCGATGTGTTGAGGATATGAATGCTTTCGCTTGCCATCATAGGCCTGGGAAGATGGGGACCCAACCTCCTTCGTAATTTCGTTTCAATGGAGGGGGTTGTGGTCGAGATGGTGTGTGATATTGATGATAAAAAGCTGTTACGCATCAAGACTCGCTTTCCGGAAATCAAACAGACCACAGACCCGCAGGAAATTATAGGAAACGGCAAGATCGATTGCGTGGTCATCGCCACGCCGCTTTCCACCCACTTTCAGCTTGCGCTGGACGCGCTCCGGGCGGGTCGCCATGTGCTGGTGGAAAAGCCGCTGGCCCGCTCTTCCTCAGAGTGCGAGCAGCTCATTGCCGCGGCGGAGCAGGCGGGCCGAATCCTCTTCGTCGGGCACACCTTCAAATACAACGCCGGCATCCGGGCGGCGAAGGAGTATATCGATCGCGGCGAGATCGGCGAACTCTATCTCATCGACGCCAACCGGACCAACCTGGGACCGGTGCGCTATGACGCGAACGCCCTCTGGGACCTTGCCGCACACGACATATCCATATTCTCCTACTGGGTCGGCGAAAATCCGCAAGAGGTGTCGGCGCGGGGAGGCTGCTATCTCAACCGGGGCATCGAGGACGTGGTCTACGCGACCCTGGGCTATGGCGGGGGTGTCATTGCGCACGTCCATGCGAGCTGGCTCAACCCGCGCAAGGTGCGTGAGATCACGGTGGTGGGTGAGAAGAAGATGCTGGTCTGGAACGACATGAACCTCTCCGAGCCCATCCGCATCTATGACCGGGGCTTTGTGCGGGACGAATCCTACCATGATACCTTCGGGGATTTCCGCCTCTCCATCCGCGAGGGGGAGGTGGTCATACCGGCGATTCGGCTCAACGAGCCGCTGATGGCGGAGTGCGAGCACTTTATTGAGTGCGTGAAAACCGGCGCCCGCCCCCTCACCGACGGCCTTGACGGGCTCAATGTGGTCAGGGTGCTGGAGGCGGCAACCCAATCCATGCGGTCGCAGAGCACCGCCGTTACCCCGGGCTGATGAAATGTCCATGATTCCCCTGGTCGATTTGAAAACCCAGTATGCCGCGCATCGCGAAGAGCTGGTGCAAGCGGTAAACGATGTGCTCGAGGGCACCTCGTTTATTCTCGGCGGGCAGGTGGCGGCCTTTGAGGAAAGCTTTGCCGGCTTCATCGGAGCGCGCCGCGCGGTGGGCGTTGCCTCCGGCACGGACGCCCTGCACCTGGCGCTCCGGGCGGCGGGCATGCAGCCGGGCGACGAGGTGATCACCGCGGTGAACACCTTTTTTGCCACGGCGGCGGCCATCGAGCTGGCGGGCGGCCGGCCGGTGTTTGTGGACTGCGATCCTCGCAGCTATCTGATGGATGCCGATGCCGTGAAAAGGGCGATTACGCCGCGGACCAAAGCGCTGATGCCGGTGCACCTCTACGGACAGGTCGCCCCCATGGATGAACTGGCCGAGATTGCCGAAAGGCACGACCTGGTGATCATAGAGGACGCGTGCCAGGCGCACGGCGCCGCCTACAAGGGCAGGCGCGCCGGCACCTTCGGAGCCGCCGCCGCCTTCAGCTTCTACCCGGGTAAAAACCTGGGCGCCTTCGGCGACGGCGGGGCGGTCACCACCGGCGATGAGGGGTTCTACCGGCGTCTTCTCGCCCTGCGCAACTACGGCTCGTCGGTAAAATATCATCATCCCGTCTTCGGCATCAACAGCCGCCTCGATGAGCTGCAGGCGGCGGTTCTCAATGTCAAGCTCCGCTACCTGGAGGAGTGGAACGGGGCGCGGACGCGGGCGGCCGATCGATACCGCGAGAACCTCGCATCCTGCCCTTCCATCGTTCTGCCGGAGCCGGCGCCCCACTCGACCCACGTGTACCATCTGTTTGTCGTCCAGGTGGAGGGAGACCGGGATGCGCTTGTGGAACGCATGGCTCAGAAGAACATCCAGTGCGGCATCCACTATCCCCTTCCGTTGCACCTCCAGCAGGCCTATGCCCGGCTGGGATACGGTGCAGGCGACTTTCCCCGGGCCGAGGCCATGGCAAAAAAAATCATCTCGCTTCCCCTGTTTCCTGAAATAACCGCAGAGCAGATAGATTATGTGTGTGAGTGCCTTGTGGGTTTTTTGTCCTGAAGGGGGGAAAGGCGGTGTACAAGGGAAAACGGGTGCTCTGCATCGCCCCCTGCTATAACGAGCTGCACAAGATTGACCGGGTGGTGGAGCGCATGGACCGGTCGGTGGTCGACGAGGTGCTGGTGGTGGACGACGGCTCCAATGATGGGTCGCCGCAGGCCGCCGAAAAACTGGGGGCCACGGTCATCCGTCTGGGCAAGACCCTGGGGGTGGGGGTTGCCATCCGCACCGGCATCGAGTACGGGGCGGCCAATCACTTCGACATCCTGGTGGTGATCGCGGGGAACAACAAGGACGATCCGGGTGAAATCGTGCGCCTGCTGCGCCCCATAACCGAGGAGGGATATGACTTTGTGCAGGGGTCGCGGTTCAAAAAGGGGGGGCGCTATGGCAAGACCCCCTTCTACCGAATAATGGCGACGCGATTTCTCCACCCGGTTTTGTTCTCCATCGTCTCCGGGAAGTGGGTCACCGAAAGCACCAATGGCTTTCGGGCGTTCAGGGCGTCGCTGTTTCAGGACAAGCGAATCAATCTACGGCAGGCCTGGCTCGATCACTATGAGCTTGAGCCCTACCTCTACTATAAGGTGATAAAGTGCGGCTACCGGACCACCGAGGTCCCGGTGAGCAAGATCTATCCGCCCAAAGAGCTGGGGTATACCAAGATGCCGCCCATCGTGGGATGGTGGAGCATCCTCCGGCCGCTCTTTCTCCTGGGGCTTGGTCTGCGCAAGTAGGGGTAAGCCCGTTCAAATTAAGCGTGGGGAAAAACCAATGAATCCGCGCAATATTTTCATCCACAAAGACGCGGTAGTTGAAACCGCGGACATCGGTGAAGGGACCCGGGTGTGGCGAAACGTCCACATACTGCCGGGGGCGGTCATCGGCCGGGACTGCAATATCGGCGAGGGCTGCTATGTCGAGGGGCGGGTCAGGATAGGCAATGGGGTTACGGTGAAGAATAACGTCGCCCTCTGGGACCGGATTACCATCGGGGATGACGTGTTCATCGGCCCCGCCGCCGTTTTTACCAACGATTTCAAGCCGCGCGCCTTCCGCAAAAAAACCTCCGACGACCTGATTGAGACGCATATAGGAAGCGGCGCCACCATCGGGGCGAATGCCACCGTCGTCTGCGGCATCCGCGTTCATGAGTACGCGCTGATCGGGGCGGGATCGGTGGTCACCCGGGACGTGCCCGCCCATCATCTGGTCTACGGCAATCCGGCACGGTTTAAAGGACTTGTCTGCCGCTGCGCGGAGCGGCTGCCCTCACGCGACGCAACCTTTCGGTGCACATGCGGCTTGAGTTATGCAATCAGGGGAAGCGAGGTCGTTCCGCTTGACCGGCCGGCGCGGTAAGCGGCGCTGAAAACCGGGGCGGCTTCGCGCCGGCGGCATTCAAATCACACGACTCAGGGGCGTTCTATCTGCATCAGGCTGCGGTGAAGCGCGAACATTTCATTGCCGGCGCGGTCCTCTTTTGCGCGCTGCTGGCCCGAATCATTCCGGTCGGGGCAATTCATTGGTTCAGCGGCGACGGAATAATTTTTCGCGGAGACGCCGACCCCCTGCTTTACCTAGGCGGCGCCCGCGCGCTGCTCACGACCGGCGGCAATCCGTTTAACTTTTTCCCTCCATTACAGTTCCTCTTTATTGCGGCTTTTTTGAAGATCGGCGGAGGGAGCACCACGGCGGTGCTGGCCGCCCAGGCCGTCGTCGGATGGCTCACCGTGGTGGGGATTTATCTTCTGGCAAGGGCGCTCTTCGACCGGCGGACGGCGCTGGGGGCCGCGCTGATCAGCGGCTTGTACCCGAACTTCATATTTTACGGCGTAAACTTTTATTCCGAGACGCTGGCGCTGTTTTTTATCGTGTTTTCGTTTCTCCTGGTGCAGCGCTATTGTGCTTCCTTGCGTGCCGCCTTCCTGCTCGGAGCCGGCGCGCTCTGGGGCGCGGCATCACTCACCCGGGGGGGCCTCCACTACTTCTCCCTTTTCATGGCCGTGGCCATTGCCGCGGCGCCGTCGGGAAAGGGATGGAAGGCGCGCTTACGGCCCGCCGGCGCTTTTCTTCTTTCCACCTACCTGACCATCTTTGCCCTGGGCCTGGCCGCACATCCCGCGGGAGAGCGCTTTTCTTTGAACGCCAGGAGCGGCATCGGATCGGTGCTGCATGGGGCCAATCGCATCACCACCTCCTGTATCGACTATGGAGATGTGCGGGGCAATATCTTTTATATCATCAACCGGTGCGGCGAGGCGTGGCCGGAGGGAAGCCGGATTTACAGCAATGAGCTGCTGGAGGCGGGCACCTGGCGCGCGGGCCGGGCCTTTCTTGCCTTCATCGCCCAGGAGCCGGTCACCTACATAAAGAATTCATTCCGCAAGCTCAGTTGCTTCGCCTCACCCAACCAGGGCGTCATCCACTATCTGAAAACCCGGCGCAACCGCGCCGCCGCACCGGCCGGCGGGTGGCTGTGCGCCGGGATCAGCCTGTGCTACATGCTGATTATCTGCGCCGGGGTATGCGGTATGTCCCTGGCCGGAGGACCTTTTCGCCGGCTGATCATCCTGTTTATTGTGTTTTACTGCCTCCTGGTATTTTTTACCGTGGGCAATTCCAAGCTGCGGCTGCCGCTCATGCCCTTTTTCATGATTTATGCCGCGCACTTTGCCGCGCGCCGCCGCATGACGCGCGCGGAGTGGAAAGCGCTTGCCGCCCGCGCCTGGGTGGTGTGCGCGCTGGCGCTGTTCATCGGCAACGGCATATACAAGTACCGGGAGATACGCCTTGCGCCGGAAGAGGTGCAGGTGAGAAAGGTCGAGATGTGTCTCAAGCTGGGGTTTCCCCGGACCGCCCGCTTTATCCTTGAAGAGAGCGGCGGAAGGGAGTACAATGCCGCACAGCTTCAAAGATTGAAGGATGCCCGGGAGCGCATACACATGATCCTGGATGGCACAGAGGAAAGCTAAAGAGCAACCGCGCGAACCGGATAACCCGCGACCATGACCACTATTCTCGGCATCTCGGCGTTTTATCACGACAGCGCCGCCTGCCTGGTGCAGGACGGCGCAATCGTTGCCGCCGCCCAGGAGGAGCGCTTCACCCGCAAGAAGCACGATTTTTCCTTCCCCCGACATGCCATTCAGTACTGCCTGGGGGAGCGGGGTCTCGCGGGCGGCGACCTTGATTGCGTCGCCTTCTATGACAAGCCGTTCATCAAGTTCGAACGGATCCTGGAGACCTATCTGGCCTACGCGCCGCGGGGGATCTGTTCTTTTGTCAAGGCGGTCCCCCTGTGGGTGCGGCGGAAGCTCTGGATGAAAGAGGTCATTGCCAGGGAGCTGGACTACCGGGGGAAAATAATTTTTACCGAACACCACGAGTCCCATGCCGCCTCGGCGTTCTTTCCCTCGCCGTTTCAGGAGGCCGCCTTTCTCACCCTGGACGGGGTGGGGGAATGGGCCACCGCCAGCTTCGGGGTGGGCAAGGATAATGAGGTGCGGATCAGCGCCGAGATTCATTTTCCCCATTCGCTGGGCCTCCTCTATTCCGCCTTTACCTACTATACCGGATTCAGGGTCAATTCAGGCGAATACAAGGTGATGGGACTGGCGCCCTACGGCGAGCCCCGCTATAAAGACCTGATCCTCTCCGAGCTGCTGGATCTCAAGGAGGACGGCTCGTTCAAGATGAACATGGACTATTTTGACTACTGCGCCGGCCTTACCATGACCAGCCGGAAGTTTGACCGGCTTTTCGGCGGCCCTCCGCGGAAGCCGGAATCCCGCCTGACCCAGCGGGACATGGACCTGGCCCGGTCGGTGCAGGAAGTGACCGAAGAAATAATGCTCCGGATGGCGCGCCATGTCCACCGGGTCACCGGGCAGCGCCGTCTCTGCCTGGCCGGCGGCGTCGCCCTCAATTGCGTGGGGAACGGGAAAATCCTGCGGAACGGTCCTTTTGACGCGATCTGGATCCAGCCCGCCGCGGGGGATGCGGGCGGGGCGCTGGGCGCCGCCCTCTTCGTCTGGCACCAGTATCTGGAACACGAGCGGCGCGCCGACGGCACTAGGGATTTTCAGCAGGGTTCGCTCCTGGGGCCGGCCTATGGAAACGGCGACCTGCGCCGGTATCTCACGGGCAATGCCATCCCCTGCATCGAGCTGACGGATGAGGAAATCCCCGGGCGGATTGCGGATCTGATCGCGGACGGGAAGGTGATCGGCTGGTTTCAGGGGCGGATGGAATTCGGGCCGCGGGCGCTGGGCAGCCGGTCGATACTGGGGGACGCGCGTTCGCCCGAGATGCAGGAGCTGATGAACCTGAAGATAAAATTCCGCGAGAGCTTCAGGCCGTTCGCCCCCTCGGCGCTGGAAGAGCGGGCGGGAGACTTTTTTGAGCTTGGCGCCGGCAGCCCCTATATGCTGCTCACCGTGCCGGTGAAAAAGGAGATAACCCGGGAGATGTCCGGGGAGGAGCAGAAGCGGTTCGGCCTCGATAAATTGCGCGTGGTGCGTTCAAGCATCCCCGCCGTAACCCACGTGGACTATTCGGCCCGCATTCAGACGGTGTCCGAAGACGATAATCCGCTTTATTACCGGATGATTAAAAAGTTTGACGAGAAGTACGGCTGTCCGGTGATTATCAATACCTCATTCAATGTGCGGGGTGAACCGATCGTATGCACCCCGGAGGATGCCTACCGCTGTTTTATGCGCACCAACATGGATTACCTGGTCATGGGCAACTTCCTGCTGGAAAAGAAGGAACAGAAACCGCTGGACAAGGACATCGACTGGCTTGGGCGGTTCAGCAGCTTCAGGGGCGCGGTTCACTTCATCTACGGGGACAGCGACCCCACCACTGCTGCCGCGGTTGAGCATTACCGCGCTCTGACCCACAGCGTAGGACGCCCGTGGCGGTGCCACCTCGTTCAGGGAGCCAACCACGCGTTCTACTCGCTGGCATGGGAGCGCGAGGTGATCGAGCGGACCCTGGGTTGGCTCTCGGGGACCACGGAGGCCCGCGATGGCGACTGAGCCGCTAAGGGTGCTGTATGTCCACCATGCAGAGATGGCGGGGGGAGCAGCCACCAGCCTGCTGGTGCTGCTTCGGCACCTGCCCGACTCCGCGGTTGCCGCGACTCTCCTGTCGCCCGCCGACGGCTACA
>CAYWLT010000149.1:0-7612 GCA_964459295.1 uncultured Thermodesulfobacteriota bacterium | reverse complement strand
CCTTGCGCCATTATGACATACCTGCATCATGAACTGATATCGTCAAGCGGAACCTCGCCGGCCAGCGCCACAATGCGTATTTCACCGTAGGGCTGTATCTGATACGCCTTGATTGCCCGCAGCCGCATCAGCTCCAGCACCGCCAGAAAGGCGATAACAATCTCATATCGGGTTACCAGGGGGGCGAACAGGGATTGAAAGGCAATCTGCGGCGTCTGCCGGAGCTGCTGCAGGATGGAAATAATCTTATCCCGCACGGTAATCTTTTCAACCGCAACCCCCATGAATTTTTCCGGAAGATCTTTCCTTTCAATCACCTTTCTCAGGGCATCGACCAGATCAAAGAGGCTTGCTTCAATCAGAACATCCTCCTCGCCTTTGGCCTCGCCCGGCTCTTCGGCCTGCGGCCGGGTAAAAATATCCTTCTCGAGCAATTCCCGGGTAACCAGCTGCTGGGCGGCCTCCTTGTAGCGCTGATACTCAAGCAGGTGCTCCATCAGCTCAGCCCGCGGGTCGGCCTCATCCTCCCCCTCTCCTTCAACTGCACCCGGCGGCAGCAGCAGCTGGGACTTGATTTTGATCAACGTCGACGCTATCACCAGGAATTCGCCGGCCACATCGAGGTTGAGCTCGCGCATCAGGTCCAGATATTCAAGGTACTGACCGGCAATCAGGGCGATGGGAATGTCATAAATATCCACCTCACTCTTTTTAATGAGGTAGAGGAGAAGATCCAGCGGCCCTTCGAAAATATCCAGATTCACCTGGTACTGCATTGACGGTTCCCACCGGATGGAATAATCGATTGCGGATTGAGGATTGCGGATTGCAGAAAAATCAAGACCCCTTCCCTTCTATGTAATCCTGATGGCCTGACGCACTTCATTCATGGTTCGGGCGGCAATCACCCGCGCCTTTCTGATGCCTTCCTCCAGAATCTCATCAACCCGGGAGGCGTGCGACAGGTAGTATGCCCGCTTTTCCCGATAAGGGCTCAGGTAGGCGATGAGATTTTCCGCCATCTTACCCTTGCACTCCACGCACCCGATGCCGGCCTGTCTGCATTCCCGTTCAACCGTGCGGATAAGGTCGGCCGGACTGTAGAGGTTGTGAAAGGAAAAAACATTGCAGATCTCGGGGTTGCCCGGATCATTTCTGCGCATCCGCTGGGGATCGGTTATCATCCGGGAGACCTTCTGCCGGATAATCTCCGGGTCATCAGAGAGATAAATGGCATTGTTGTATGATTTGCTCATCTTGCGCCGGTCAATCCCCAGCACCTTGGACATTTCGGTGAGAATCTGTTCCGGTTCCGGGAACACTTCCCCGTAAAGATGATTGAAACGGCGCACTATCTCCCGGGTAAGCTCAAGGTGAGGAACTTGATCCTTGCCCACCGGCACTTTGTTGGCCTTGTACATGATGATGTCGGCGGCCTGCAGCACCGGGTAGCCGAGAAAGCCGTAGGTAGTAAGGTCACGGCCGGTCAGCTCTTCCTGCTGCTCCTTGTAGGTCGGGTTTCGCTCCAGCCAGGGAAGCGGGACAATCATTGAGAGCAGCAGGTGCAGCTCGGCATGCTCCAGCAGCCTGCTCTGAATAAAGAGCGTGCTCTTATCTGGGTCAATTCCCGCGCTGAGCCAGTCAACCAGCATCCCGGCGATGCTCTCCCTGATCACCCCGGTATTTTCATACTCGCTGGTCAGGGCATGCCAGTCGGCAATGAAAAAAAAGCAGTCGTACTCTTCCTGCAGCTTGACCCAGTTGTCCAGGGTTCCATGCAAATGGCCCAGATGGAGTTTCCCGGTGGGCCGCATTCCACTCAGCACCCGTCGTTTCACAGTCACGCTCCCGCGCCGGCATCCGCGCTCTCACCAAACCGCCTCGTCCGGAAGACCAGTGGTTCTACATTGGTTGATTGAAATCAACCGTTCGTCATCCGGTGACTTGATCGCAGGATCCATGCTTATGCCGACCCCACTGGATTCTGCGGTCAAACCGCGGAATGACAGGTTACAACAAACTGATTTGAAAGTCGCTTGCGCGACAATTACAGGCGTGTTCGCTAAAGGCGAGGGTTGCCGCCATCCCCGAAGGGGAGACTAAATGTACGAACTCCGCCGCCTTTTCATTTACAAGATGCAACATCCCATCGCCTTCGGCGACGAACGATGGCCACAGTATGTATCAAATAAGCCGTAGCCTGTCAATCACCTTGCGCGGCGCCGCCCTTTAAAAAATGCCGCCGCACATAGCCGATTTCATCGGCCTTGGTCTGGACCTTCCCCTCAAGCCTGGCATCAAGCAGGCTGTCCAATATTTCCTTGTAAAGCCGTCCGGGCTGCAGCCCCAGTTTTTTGAGATCTTCGCCTCTGGTCTCAATGGCGGTGTGCCGCAACTGGGTAACAAAGTTCGAGATGGCTTTCTGCGCCTCCCGCCGGCTAACCCGGCCCATGAGGTAGAGGAGGCCCTCCACGGAGAGCGGCTTGAGAAGATGGTAAAGCTCGCTGGTGCCGAGAGTCCTGCGCCGGGCCATTTTTACCAGGACATTTTTTATCTGCTCCCGGCCGGCGAGGAGTTCCTGTTGCTCTTTCTCGCTGAAGCACAGCCGCCGGCAGACGTGTACCACCTCGTTTTTTGCCAGACCGTCGATGAGGGCCATGAAATATATTTTCCACTGGCAGTAGCCGTCCTCCAGGAAGGAGAGCTCATACCACCTGATGGCCTCCCTGATTCTCTGGCACAGTGCCTTCCGCGTCTTATCAAAGGTAAATGCAGGATGAATGCAGGAAAGCACCGACAGTTCCCGCATCCGCTCAAGGTTTAAATTTGCCTCTTCCTCCTGCAGCATGAGTATCAGCTCGGAAAGCAGGCGACGCCCGTCCAATCGCTCCAGGAAATTAAATTTAACCGCATTTTCTATCAGGCTCTGGGTAAGCCTGCCCAGCTGGAACCCGAAGCGCTGCTCGAAGCGGATTGCCCGCAATATCCGGGTGGGATCCTCCACGAAGCTTAAGTTGTGAATCACCCGAAGGGTCTTTTCCTTGATATCCTTCCGGGCGCCGAAAAAATCGATCAGCTCCCCGAAAGAGGCGGGATTAATTCTGATGGCCAGGGTGTTGATGGTAAAGTCGCGGCGGTAGAGATCGAGTTTGATCGAGCTCATCTCCACCTGGGGCAACGCCGCCGGGTAGGCATAGTACTCCAGTCGCGCGCTGGCGACATCCACCTTGAATCCGCCGGGCAGGGTCAACACTGCGGTGCCGAAGGCCTTGTGCACCTTCACCCGCGCCTCGTGCTGCTCGGCCACTGTCTGCGCGAAGGCAATGCCGTCGCCTTCAATAACCAGGTCAACATCCAGATTATTCCGGCGCAGAAAAATGTCCCGCACGAATCCGCCGACAATGAAGGCGTTGACTCCCATCGCTTCGGCGGTCGCCCCCAGATCCCGCAGCCGGCGCACCATCTCCGGTGGCAGCTGTTCTTCCATCTGACGCACCATCACCTTGTTCTGCTTGCGGGAGGCGTACGCACCTTCCTCGAAGAGAAACTCGGGTTCTTCGGACAAATCGGCCTGGAGCACCCGCAGCAGGTCGGTCCGGGTAATGCCGCCGATCAGCTTCCCCCGCTGGAGAACCGGTAGGAAGCGCTGGTTGCCTTCGATGATGAGCTTTTGGATGGACGGCCAGGGAGTCTGGGGGTTTACGGTGGCAAAATCCCTCACCATATATTCTTCCACCGGCAGACCCTTGAGGCCGTGATGGGCCGCCTTTTCAATCACCTGCCGCGATATCAGCCCGGCCAGACGGCCATCCTTGAGTACCGGCAGCACATTGATGTTGTAGCGGGTCAGCACCTGCCCGGCGCGGCTCAGGGTTTCCGAAGCATCCACCGTTTTGACCGGATAGGACATGAAGTCCCGCGCCACCCGGGCAGGAGATATCATGCTCTGCAGAATGGTCTTCAGCTTCTCCTCCACCTGGATAAGCGTTTGGTCTCGTATGGTGGCCGATGCGGCGCTGCTATGCCCTCCCCCGCCGAACTCTCTGGCGATGTCGCCCACATCCACCTCCGGCTTTCTGCTCCGCGCCACCAGGTACACCCGGTCCTCCATGCGGGCAAGCACAAATAAAACATCGCAGCGCTCCATCTCCCGCAGCTTGTGGACCAACACGGCAAAATCGCTCACGTAGGTCTTGCTCGAGACCTTGGCGACCACCACGTCAATGCCGTTGATCTGGTAGGTGGCGGCCGACTCCACCAGCTCGTTTAAGAGCGAAATTTGCTCGGCAGTAAAACCCTTCACCAGAATGTCGCTGATAAGATTGAGGTCCGCACCTTTCGACTTGAGATATGCCGCTGCCAGGAAATCGTCTTCGGTGGTGGAGGGAAAGGTGAGGTTGCCGGTGTCCTCATAGATGCCCAGCATCATGATGGTCGCCTCCTCCGGCATAATCTCCATCTTCTTTTCCCGGAGCAGACCGCACAGGAGCGTGGTGGTTGCGCCGACCTCCCGCACCATTTCCACGGCGCCATGCAGGTCATCCTCCGCCGGGGGGTGGTGATCATAGATGTGCAGCTCGACATCGGGACGTTCCGCAACCTGCGCGAATTTGCCGATGCGGTTTTTCTGCCGGATGTCCACCAGGATGAGCCGGTTTATCTTTTTCAAATCGATATTTTTAAGCTTTTCCCACTTGAAGGCGTAGAAGGCGGAGGTGAGGAAGAAGTCGCGCAGACTCTTTTCCTGGCTTCCGGCAAAAGCCACCACCGCGTCGGGGTAGAGCTTCTTTGCCGCGACCATGGAGGCAAACGCATCAAAATCCGCGTTGACATGGGTGGTTATTACTTCCATCGGCCGGGGAGGGATTTAGAACGTGAAATTATGTTGATGCATGAAAAGGAGGTTGCAGGTTGCTGAAACGGACTGGGCTGCCATAATCATTCTTGCATCCTGCATCCTATATCCTGCATCCTGTATCATTCACCATTACTTCCCGCCTGCAACCTGCAACTCCGCCTCCAACTTATTACAATGACTGCAAATTGGCAAGGTGAATTCCCTGCGGAATTGAGGGTAGGGAAGGATTGAAAAGGTTATCGGGCAAGTTTTTCACGCCCTTGGTCACCCTTTCTATGGCAGGTTAGTACGGCACATCGAATTTAAGCACATTGCCGGGAAGATAGAAAAACAAAGTGCGTGTTCCCCGATTGCCCGTCCATTCACCAATAATTTATGCACCTATTCACCACCGTTCCCCTTTTTGTCATTTTTTCTGAGTGTTTTACCTTCGCATATCGCTTCATAAAGAATCTCTGCAATTTCTCCGTGGACCGTCGTATTGGGATGGGCATCAATCGCGCTGACCACTAAATCCGCCGTTGACCTGCCGTTGAGCCTTGATGCCATGTCGATCACCCGAACGCCATTCTCATTCATGAAAGCGACTATTTTTGAAGTAAATGCCTTGCTCTGCTCAATGTTGGAAAAATCCGGAAAGACAATCACGATGAGTTCACTGCCGTTGCTTCCGGCATATTCCATAATATGGGTGAGTTCTTTTTGGTGAACCTGCCAGGTGTGCGTGCTTTCATAAGCCCTGGTTAAATATTCTCTATATTGATTCGCTAGCGTATCGGCAAAATTATGCCTGTGGATTCGCCAATAAAAGTAATTTGCGCAATACGAATGCTTGATGAGCGGCGCTAAAAGCGGCGGCGGCTTATCTTGCATTAAGACCGGGCGCCTCTCTCCTGATTTCCGCGCAGCGCCTTCAATATCGTTAATGAAATAGGAGAGGATAATCATATGCGGTTTCAGTGGATAGGTAACCATGGCATCATACTCATCATTGGTATCCCACCCGTTTTTGGCAATACTGATAACTTCCCAGGACTCGCCCAGCTTTCGCGCCAACACATTTGAAAAACGATCACGATAATCTTCAATACCGTGTCCCGCTACAATGGAATCCCCCACAACGAAAAGTATTTTTTTTGCATTCACATGAACATGTTCAGTATCCCGGTATCCATAAGCATTAATCGGTTTCCAGTACCTGGCGTTCCAGCGCTTTGAGGCCAAGGTAAAGCTAAAACCATCCGAGCAAACAAAAAAGGCATAAAACACTAATTCCAGCAGAGCGCATAAGCAAAGCAAAGTGAAAACAGAAATTAATATATTAAGCGCAAATGAACCTATTTTTAATTTTCCGCTCCTCACACAGACGAAAAGCACTATTGACAGGGCAACAACCATGCATGCAAATATCATCTTGAACCCGTTGTATCTGATTGCAGGGAGAGGGACGTTGTTGACAAATTGTACTTTCTCTTCATGCCGTTCCAGCCGGCGTTCACCTGCTGATGTGGCTACGCCGGACCGGCGGGATGTTTCCGTCAATGAAAAACCAATGGTACACTCAAGGCAATGCTATCAATCGATATTAAGTATGACCTTACCGAAATTGGCACACAGAACTCAGCCTCAAGCAGACCGTGACAATCAATAGGCCTAGCGTAGCGTGCATTCCCTTTTACGAGCTGCTCTTTAAGGAATTCTGGTTAAGGAACATATAATCGCTTTAACTTTCCTGTCCGGGAACAGTCTTGGGAAACCGCCGCAAAACCAGTTGCGCTGTTATTAACCACCGTTTTTCAGAATTCGACAATGCTCGGCGCATAGGTTGTGCGTCTCCCCGCTTCCTATTTGGTGTCGCGTGGGCTTGACGCAGGTCTGTCACCGAATGCCCCCCGGGTCACTGCTCCCATTTTTTGAAAGACCGCCGGCAATTGCGAGGGTAAAAGTCGGTCTAGCCGCCGGCCTTGACTTCACCGGAATCCTTGAAGACGGGGAAAATCAGGGTGCAGATATAAAAGGTGATAAAGGGGAGGGAAAAGAGGATGAGCGACATCAGCAGCCCTTCCTTGCCGAACAGGGATAGATTATAGTCGGTAAAACCGCGCAGGCTTTTGGAAAAGAGCTGGCCCCCGATGACCACGTTCCAGCGCATGGCAAATACCTGGATCAGAATCATCGCCGCAGAGACGGTGGCAAAAATCACCTTGCTGCGATCCTTGAGGGGCCGCAGGGTGACGATGCCCAGAAGAACCAGCGGGATCATGGAGCCGATAATACCCTGTATCCAGATATAGCTCAGCGCCAGCTTGCCGGTCATGAGCTGTGACAGAATCCCCCATGACTCCTCGCCTTCATAGCCCATGGTGAGCACCTCCAGCCCTTCCAGGGTAAGGTCAATGATGAGGAAGCCCCAGAAGTACTTGCAGAGCGACTGGATGCAGGCAAGGCTGACCGCCCTTTTGGTCAGCTTCATGGCGATCATGTACATGAGGATCAATACCGCAATGCCTGAAACAATGGCCGACAGAAGGAAGATCAGCGGCATCAGCGGCGTCGACCACCAGGGATTCGACTTGACCGCGCCGAAGATGAATCCCACATAGCCGTGGAGTATGCAGGCGGAGGGAATGCCCACCGCGGCGAGAACCCCGACGATTTTTTTATCCAAGACGCGCGATTCATCGGTCATCTCGGTCACGCCCAGCGCCAGCAACCAATAGAACCACCGCTTGATGATAAACCCTTCCTTTGACC
>CAYWLT010000148.1:5494-7636 GCA_964459295.1 uncultured Thermodesulfobacteriota bacterium | reverse complement strand
GGGAGGTCACCTCGCTGACCAGCCACCTTGATATTCCCCCCACCCTGCTGGCGGTGCTGGGTGTGAAAAATAAACCGGAGGACTATTCGCTGGGATTTGATCTGTTCGGCACAACGCGGCGGGAATTTGCCGTGGTGAGCGACTGGAACAGCATCGTTTATATGGATCAGACCTACACCGCCGTTTTCCCTCTGAATGCATATGACTTCAACCGGCAAACGCTGACCACTGCCGACGGGTTGGAAGTGACGGACAGGGATGCCTTTTACGCAACCTGCAAACCCCGGCTGCTCACCATTATGGCCGGGCTTCAGGAATTCAGCGAACATTGAGGCGGAGAAGGGGATTTGCGTGCGACAGGATTTTTTTGACACGAAAACAGTTTCAAGCTTGTAGGGGCGACCGGGCGGTCGCCCCTACATTCATATAAGGGAACCTCTAATTATTCATTTTCTTGTCATTCCCCGACTTGATCGGGGAATCCAGTTGTATTGTTAATAATCGCCGACGCCCCTCAGGGGCATGAAGTTTCATTCAAAACCCATGTTCCGGTTTAACCATGTCTCTCGCATGAGCCATAAGTGTTGCATTGTTTTTGTTTTTGTGGTTTAAACCCGAACCATGCGGTCCAATGAAAAATATAAACATACATCACAAAAAGCCTGGCCTTTCCTGCTGCTCATCTCCCTCGTCTGGCTTGCCTTTTTTCTGCTTCGCCTGGGAGGGCCTCCCGACTTAAGGGCCTTTGATCAGGAGCGCCCCGCTTCCTATGTCATGGATGTGGTTCAAAATGGCCACTGGGCCTGTCAGCGGGATTTTCAAAACAACATTTCTTCCAAACCGCCTTTGTACACCTGGCTGGCCGCCCTCACCACCATATCGCTGGGCAGAATAAGCCGTTTCAGCATTTATTTCCCGAACGCCCTGGCCGTCCTGATAACCGCATGCATCATATTTTTTGCAGGATATAGGTTGTTCGGGCAGGTTGACGGTTGTATGGCCGCGCTTTTCTATATTGTATCAGCCCCGGGTCTCAAGCAGCTATGCCTTGCCCGGACGGATCCGCTCTTCACCATGCTGGTTGCGCTTGCCGGCGTATTCGCGTACCGGGCCTGGGCTCTGCAAAAGAGCTGGACCTGGTTTTGGCTTGCCTCGGCCGCGATAACCCTGACCAAGGGCCCGCTTGGGATTATAATAGCGGCCGGCGGATTGTCGGCCGTTTTCTGGGAAAGAAAAGATGGCAACCGGCTGCCTTTCGGAGGCGTCCAGCTTCCCGGCATTATTCTTTTTCTGAGCATCACCCTGACCTGGTTTTTTCTGGCCTACGCCGCCTGCGGGAAGCCGTTTATTGATACCATGATTTCAAGGGAGCTGGTGGGTCATGCGGTTGGAGGTTACAAGGACAAGATACCCCTGGTGGGATTCTACAAACCGGCGTTTTATTTTTTAACCCGTTTTTTCCCCTGGAGTATTTTAAGCGTCATGGGTTTTTGGAGGATATGGCGAAGGCCGGCACAGGATCCGAACCGCCGGGCCGCGGAGCGGTTTCTCTTCTGTTATTTTTTCTTCGGCCTGGCGGCGCTTTCCCTGGCCTCCCACCACCGGGGCGATCTTATGTTTCCGCTTGTGCCTGCCGCATCCCTGGCGGCAGGAAATATGGCAGCGCGGCGGTTTCATTTTTCCACTGCCCGATCATTTTTGTTGCCTGCGGCGGCTTGCGCGGGTATAGCGCTTGCGGCAACCGGCGCCTACTATTATTTTTTTCGTACTGATGATGCTTATGTGCTCGCAACCTGCCGCCTGAAGCATGACGCCGCACAGATTGCGTCTCTTCTCGGCCGCGGGACGCGCGTCGAATATGTCGGCACGGACTACACATTGCAATTTTATCTTAACCTATCGCAGCCATGGATTACCTGCGGAGAAGCAGTGAGGCTGATGGCCATGCCGGATCCAATAATAATAGTTGCTCGGTCCGCCAGCCAGGATACAATCAGGAACCATCTTGCGGACATGCCGGTTTATGTCCTTTTTCAATCGGAAGATATCGTGGCAATCAGCAACCGCCCGCCCGCTCCGATCTGATTTTGCTTTACCATCCGGATTGTTCAGCTTTACAACGACTTATGGTAAGATCCCTTT
>CAYWLT010000148.1:0-5394 GCA_964459295.1 uncultured Thermodesulfobacteriota bacterium | reverse complement strand
GTTTACTGCGCGAGAAAAGGCGCGGCGCTGTACGTGGCATTGTCCCGTCGTTACCGACGCAGAATCGCAAAAAATTTAAAGATTGCCTTCGGACCGTCTTATCAGGCCGAAGCGGTAAGGGCTTTTACCAGGGAGCTGGGAAGTCATTTGGGGACAAGTGTTGCCGAGATGTTTTTTTCCGTCACCCCCCGGCGAACGAAACTTATAAACAGAATACATGTCCGGGGAAAGGAACACCTGGACAGGGCCCTGGCAACCGGGAAGGGGGTGGTCGCGGTCAGCGCGCATATAGGGAATTTCACCCTAATGAGCGTGAAAATGGTAGCGGAGGGTTATCCCTTTATCATGCTGGTAAAGGAATCCAAATACCAAACAGTGGCCAAGGTATTGCGTAAAATCCAGGATAAGCAGGGCGGGCGGTTCATTTATATGCGGCCCTGGCGAGCGGCGCTCCTAAAAATTCTAGCGGCGCTCAGGCGCAATGAAATCGTATGCCTGCTGGCTGATGAAAAAAAGCGGCGGACGGGAATCGACGTCGATTTTTTCGGGCGGCCCGCGGCAACCGCCCTAGGCCCGGCGGTCATCTCGCTGAGGACGGGCTCCCGCGTGGTGCCTGTTTTCATAGTCCGCAACCGGGATGATTCCCACACCATCTATATTGAGCCGCCGCTTGAACACCGACTGACGGGTGAACGCAGGGAGGATGAAAAGACCCTGACGGCCGCTTACACAAAGGTAATTGAACGGTATGTCAGTACCTATCCGGAGCAGTGGTCCTGGATTAATAACCGCTGGCAGCGGAAGTACGACGAATCCGAAGAGCGGAATTGAGCAGATAGGGCACAACATTTCCATCGCCCCATTCCTTTTTCACCGGGAGAAAAAAAGATAATTTCAAGACTGCTGCGGGAGGCTGGCAGATGAAAATCCTGTTGGTCGAAGACGATACGAGCATTTCCCGTTTCATTGCCAAGGGGCTCAAGGAAAAGGGATATGTGGTTGATGTCGCTAATGATGGTGAGGACGGATTGCACCTGATCCTCCATCAGCCCTACGATCTGGTGATCCTTGACATACTGCTTCCCGGGCTGAACGGATATGAAATTCTCAAGGCCATGCGTGATCGGAGAACCATCACGCCGGTTATCTGCCTGACCGCAAAGGGTGAGCAGGAGGATATTATTCAGGGCCTTGCGCTGGGCGCTGATGATTATCTGGTGAAGCCCTTTTCCTTCGCCGAACTTCACGCGAGAATCGTGGCCGTGCTCAGGCGGGGGCAAAAAGAGAAGGACATCACCCGCTTTGCCATCGGTGACCTGAAGCTGGATCTGATAAAAAGGACCGTGAGCAGGAATGAGAAGGATATCGAGCTGTCCGCGAAGGAATTCCTGCTGCTTGAGTACCTGATGAGAAACGCCGGCCAGATTTTAACCCGGACCATGATTCTGGAGCAGGTGTGGGGCTATAATTTTGACACATCCAGCAATATCATCGATGTGCATATCAACCATCTCCGCAGGAAAATCGACAGCGACTCGCCGACCAAACTGATTCATACCATCAAGGGGGTGGGGTATGTTATCAAGCCCGCATGATTGCCACGTTGTAAACAGAAATAGAGATAGATTAATAATTTTTAATATATTTTTAATCTTATTTTAATCTTTTAAGAGCATCTTTATCCCTGTAGATATAAAGAGTGAAGATGAGAATTCTTAATGAGCTCATCGCGCGCTTTCATCAACCCTGAATAGACCGTCATGTCCCTATGCTGATGAAGCAAGAAGAAGCGCCATCGGAGTGTAAGTCTGCGGCGGTATCTTCAGACGTTAGGATATCTGTGGTTATTCCTGTTTTTAACGAGGAAGAAAACCTGCGCCCGCTTACGGCCGAGCTGGTGAATGTGTTGGACTCCTCGCAAAAATCATGGGAGATTATTTTTGTTAATGACGGCTCGTCGGATGGAAGCGGCCGGGTTTTACGTGAGCTGGGCGGATCGTTTCCCCGCGTCAGGGTAATAACCTTCAAAAGAAACTGCGGCCAGACCGCCGCCTTTGATGCCGGGTTTAAAGCCGCGCGGGGGGGGATCATCATCACCATGGATGCGGATCTGCAGAATGATCCGTCGGATATACCGCGTTTGCTTGAACAGATGGGCGATTATGATGCCGCCTGCGGATGGCGCCACCGCAGAAACGACCCCTTTATCAAACTGATATCCTCGCGCATTGCCAATTATGTCCGCAATAAGTTGAGCGATGAAGATATTAAAGATGTGGGCTGTTCGCTTAAGGCGTTTAAAACCTCCTATGTAAAGAAACTGAAGCTTTATAGCGGCATGCACCGTTTTTTTCCCACCCTGATAAAAATGGAGGGGGGCAGGGTTGTTGAGGTAAAGGTAAATCACCGTCCCCGAAAACACGGTTTATCGAAATACAATATACGCAACAGAATGATGCGGTCATTTATGGATCTTCTGGCGGTGCGCTGGATGAAAAAGAGAAAATTCAACTATGAAATAGCGGAAGGGGAAGAAAGATGAAATGGTGGGTTGTCATCGGTTTTGTTGGTCAGACCGCTTTTTTTATGCGGTTTTTAATTCAATGGCTGGCGTCTGAAAAAAAGAAGGAAAGCTACTTCCCCATATATTTCTGGTATCTGAGTTTAGCGGGCGGGGTAATTCTGCTCGTGTATGCCATTCATATCGAGGATCCGGTCTTTACGGCGGGACAGGCCTGCGGGTTGGTTGTGTATCTCCGCAATCTCATGCTGATTTATAAAAATAAAAGAAAATTAGCCCCGGCAAAAGCAGGTGCCTCTCTGTAGGAGCGCATTCATGCGCGATGCATTCGCGGCGCAAGCCGATCCTACCCGTTTTAGGCGTATTCTAAAAACCCCGGATTTTATGCGAATCGAAAAAAGAGTGCCTGGAGGAACGCGCTCCGTCGTGTCCAATGGTTATAGGCGGCCATGACCGAGCATGACCCTCATCCGTCGCCGTCATCCTGTGACTTGATCGCAGGATCCAATAAATAATACTGGATTCTGCGGTCGATCCGCAGAATGAGGTGTCGATAGCGTTACATAATCATTATTTGTGACTTCCCCGCGGGGCATGGGTGTTTGGTTAAAACCTTTGATTGGATTACGCCATGGTGTGTTCTGAAACGGCAAACAATAAATATAACCTACTTGCCCGGCCAGCATTTCATCTGGTGGTCCTGACCTTTTTTGCCTCCCTGCTGTTCATTTATAATTTGGGTGGGTGGGACCTCTGGAATCCGGATGAGCCGCGCTATGCCCTGGTAGCCCGGGGTATGGTAGAAGACGGCAACTGGATCCTTCCCCGGCTTAACAACCGGATTTATCCGGATAAACCGCCGGTGTTTTTCTGGCTGATTGCCCTCGCCTCTGTCGTTTCAGGCGCAGTAAGTTCATTTACCGCCCGTTTCCCCTCGGCACTGGCCGGGGTTTTGGGTATTCTTTTCACTTATTTAATCGGGCGCAGACTGAAGAGCCCGCGGGCGGGTTTTATTTCCGCGCTGGTGCTGGCTACAACCGTAGAATATTTCTGGCTCAGTCGCCGGGCAAATATTGACATGACCTTGACTTTTTTTATTATCACCGCGTTTTTTTTCTTTTATAAAGGCTATCAGGAGAATGCGTCGCGACTTTATTATCTCTTTTATTTTTTCATCGGCCTGGCAGCGCTTACCAAGGGTCCGGTGGGTTTTATCCTGCCCCTCTTGACCATTATCATTTATAGCGCTGTCAAGAAGGACCGGCATGGGGTGAAAGCAATTCTCTTCCATCCGGGCATCATACTTTTTTTTGCCCTCATCTTTGCCTGGCTGATTCCTTCGGCGATAGTGGGAGGGAAGGAGTATTTGGATGAAATCATTTTTAAACAGATATTCGGCAGGGTTTATGAATCCTGGAGCCATAAAGAGCCGTTTTATTTCTATTTTATGAGCTTCCCTCCACTGGTGATTCCATGGATTTTATTTCTTCCCGGCGCGTTCATATACGGCTTCAGCAGCGCCAGGCAAGCCGGAAAGGAAGATGTTCTCCTGCCGATAGTGTGGTTCATAACCGTGTTCGTATTTTTCAGCCTCTGTTCCGGGAAGAGGGCATTATACCTGCTGCCTCTTATCCCCGCTTTTGCGCTCATGGTGGGGCTTTTATGGGACAGGTTTTTGGATCGGGACGGGGAGGCGGCGGTTTCCGGGCTGATCAGGGTTCCCTGCTATCTTATGCTTGGCGCACTGATGGCCGCCTGTGTATTTCTGCCCTGGTTCTCAACCATGTTCAAAAATATGCCCCCCATCGCCTCGCACCATTACGGACCGGCGCTTATTGCAGGCGTTTGCGCCGTGGCGGGGCTTATCTTGTTTATAAAAAAGAAAACCGCCTTGACTCTCGTCTTGTTTATGGCAATAATGGGCGGTGGATTTTTCTATTCGGTGCGGTATGTTTTCCCCGGCCTCAACCAGTTCAACTCGGCGAAACCCTTTTCGCTGACAATCAAATCTCTGGTGAAAGAGGATGATCTGCTGGCTTCCGTTTGTCAAAAAAACGACGCGTTTCTTTTCTATTCCGGTGTAAAAGAAATAATAGAACTTGAGTCGCCGGCGGCCATGGCCGCGTTATTCTTGAACTCTCCGCGGCGCGTTTTCTGCCTGATGCATAAAAAAGACTTTGACCGAATCGCGTCGGTGTTGCCGTTCCGGATTTATCCGTGGGCGGAGGGAAGCGTGGAGGAGCGTGAGTTTATCATGGTGTCTAACCAGGAAAGGAGCTAAGCGATGATGAAAAAAACAATGGCAATGGTAATTTCAGTTTCTATCCTGCTGGTATGGTCATACGCGGGGGCGGCGGGGATACCTGATTTCGATCCAAAAGACCCAAAGGTACAGGATATGACCATCGTCAACGATGCGCTTGAAACGTTTATCATGCAGAAAGACAGGGTTAATGTTGAAAAGATAAAGGTCTTTACTTCAGGGCGGGCGGCCAAGTATTCCCTGCTGCTCATGGCCGATTTCAAGGATGACCTCACCATGGACAAGCTGGAGATCATGCGGCAGGCATCACCCGCCCGGTGGTCAACCCTGCAGAATTATTTGAATAAATCCATGGCCTGGCTGACGCTTGCCATGAAGGCGGAAAAATTTCTGGGCGGCAACCTGGCCGGCGGCCTGAAGCAGGAGCTGGGGGAAAAATAGCGGCACGGATAAATTTCATGAAAATCGATATCAGGAAAATTGCGATCAGTTGCGGCGGCTGGCTTTTCAAGTTCAGGAGCTACACGCCTATTCCCATCACTCTGGTTCTGCTGTTCTGCTTTAGCGGGGAGGTGGAGAACCACATTCTGACATGGTCGTGTGGACCGCT
>CAYWLT010000147.1:2546-7645 GCA_964459295.1 uncultured Thermodesulfobacteriota bacterium | reverse complement strand
GAAAATGGAGATTCTTCGGCTGCAGCCTCAGAATGACATTATGACACAGTCTCCCAGGGGAGAGGGAATACAATTTATCTCCACAGCAGGACTGTGGAGTATGTGGCGTGTCATTATAAATTTTATATGAACTTCCGGAATGCGGCACAGGTCACACAACCCAAGGGGGTGTAAGCAATGGTAATAGCGGAATTAAAGCCACTGGACGAGATCAAGGCGATGCTCAGGGGCTACGGGCGGGTCCTCAACGTGGGGTGCGGGGGATGCGTGGCCGTCTGCCTGGCGGGGGGGCAGAAGGAGGTTGACAACCTGAACCTGCGGCTGTCGCTCTCGTTCAAAGGGGAGGCGCTCCCCTTCAGCATCGATGGCTATACCGTCGAGCGCCAGTGCGAGGTGCCCTTTTTGGCGGAGCTGGACCGGATGGTGACGCCCTACCAGGCGCTGCTCTCCATGGCCTGCGGCGCCGGCATTCAGTTTCTGGCGGAGCGGTTTCCCGATAAGCCGGTGTTCCCGGCGGTCAACACCACCTTTGTGGGCGTCAACCGGGACATCGGATGGTATGAAGAGCGCTGCAAATGCTGCGGCGACTGCGTGCTGGACATGACCGCCGGCATTTGCCCGGTGACCATGTGCGCCAAATCGCTTTTTAACGGGCCGTGCGGCGGGCCTAGGGACGGCCATTGCGAGGTGAGCGAGGACATCCCCTGCGCCTGGGTGAACATCTATGAGCGGCTGAAGACGCAGGGCCGGCTTGACCGCATTCATAAAATATATGCGCCCCGCGAGTGGCGGGACCAGGTGCAAAGAAGCGGGGTTGTGGAAGAGTACCGGAACAGATATGCGCGGAAGTCCTGAAAGTGCATATGCCCGAGTGTCATTGGCTCAGGGGAAGGGGGCTTTTAACGCCACAACAATGTGTCTGGCAGCTTACGGCACGACCCGGTGCCTTCGACTTAAGCGGAAGGCAGGCAGCTTCATGAAACTTCGATACGGCTTGTTGCCATGCGGGTCTGGCCGGGCCAAGCTAGAGAGTCACTGTCGTTCTACAGGTTCCGAAGCATTGTGTTGTGGCTATAAAAGCCCCCTTCCCCTGCGCCACTATGGGCCATCGTATTGAAACAGGAGCCGGGAGATGAAATCGGAAAGCAATTTGGAGAAGGTGCTCAGCGCGGGTCATTTCGCGGTGACCGGGGAACTCGGCCCTCCCCGCGGCGCGGATGCGGAGGTTATAAGGGAAAAGGCGCAGCACTTCAAGGGCATGGTTGACGCCGTTAACATTACCGACAACCAGACGGCGGTGGTGCGCATGGCCAGCTGGGCGGCCTGCGCCCTGCTCATCCGGGAGGGGCTGGAGCCCAACTACCAGATGGTCTGCCGGGACCGGAACCGGATTGCCATGCAGTCCGACATCCTGGGGGCGCATGCCCTGGGCATCCGGAACATGCTCTGCCTTTCCGGCGACCACCAGATCTTCGGCGACCACCCCAAAAGCAGGAAGGTGTTTGACATTGATTCCATCCAGCTCATCGGCATGGTCAAAAAGATGCGCGACGAGAAGACATTTTTAAACGGGGAGGCGCTGACCAAACCGCCCGAAATGTTCATCGGGGCCGCCGCCAACCCCTTCGCCGAGCCTTATGAATTCAGGGTCCACCGCCTGGCCAAAAAAATAGCGGCGGGGGTCGACTTCATCCAGACCCAGTGCATCTATAACATGGAGCGCTTCCGGGCGTGGATCGCCCAGGCGCGCGACATGGGTCTCACCGAAAAGGCCTGTATCCTGGCCGGCGTCACCCCCATGAAATCGCTGGGCATGGCGCGCTACATGCAGAAAAACGTGCCGGGCATGGATGTTCCCGAGTGGGTGATCAAGCGGATCGAAGGGGTTGAGAAAAAGACCCAGGCCGCCGAGGGCATTGCCATCTGCTGCGAGCAGATCGAGGAATTCAAAACCATGAAAGGGGTTGCCGGGGTCCACCTCATGGCAATCGAGTGGGAGCACCGGGTTCCGGAGATTGTCCGGAAGGCCGGGCTGCTGCCGCGCCCCGTGGTATAGTATGTGCTGAAATCAGGCTGCGGGTCAGGGTAATGAAATGAACAAGAAATGGATGATAGTGGTTGTCGCGGCGGCTCTTTGCGTCTGCCTCGGCATCTTCGGAGGGAAAGCGATCGTTTCCTCGGAAGAAGAAGCCGGGGAGGCGGTGGTTCAGGAAAGCGGCATCAGGGAAGAGTCGCTTGCGCCGGACGTTCTGCCCGCGCCTGCGGAAAAAAAGGAATTGCCGGTGCGGACACGCTTCATATCCGTCCCGGAGATTTTTAAGGAACTGGACCGGCCCCCGGTGAAGTTTAACCACGACAAACATGCCCGCACCCTGGAAAAGGACGGCTGCGCCCTCTGCCACCCCAAGGATACAGATGAAAAGTTCCTCTTTACCTTTCCCCGGGAGAGAGACGAGAGCGATAAGGACGCGCTGATGAATTCGTATCATGACGCCTGCGTCGCCTGTCACCGGGAGAAGGCCGGTGCGGGGGAGAAGGCGGGGCCGTTCACCTGCGGCGAATGCCATATCATCGGCGAGGATTATCTGAAGCGGGAGTATCTGCCGGTCATGCCCGAGTACTACGAGGCATTGAGGGATACCTATCACCAGGACTGCATTTCCTGCCACCGGGAGCCGGCCAAGGCGGCGGAAGACGCGGGCGGCCTTGACTGGAAGTCCTTCTATGTCAGGGAAAGCGCCGTTGCCGAGGAGGCCTGGCCCAAGCTTCTCTTTGATTACCTGATTCATGACAAGCATGACAAGGCGCTGGAAGAGAAGTGCGAGCTCTGCCACTATCTTTCCCCTGAACGCAAAGCGGCGCTGGCGGCTGAAGGGAAAGAGCCCGCCTGCAAGGACTGGCTCAAGGAGATTGACGAGAAGAACAGCCTGACTGAGGAGGAGAGCGCCCACTTCCGCTGCCTGAACTGCCACGTTGAGCGGAGGGAGCGAAACGAGAAGGGGGGACCGCTGCATTGCAACGAATGCCACGACGGCGCGGCCCACTCCATCGACGAAATGACCGATGTGCCCCGCCGGGACTGTGAACAGGAGGAGAAGATCCTCATCCGCATGGAAGAAGGGGCCAGGGCCAAAGCGGTGCCGTTCAACCACAAGAGCCACCAGGACAAGACCCGCTCCTGCCAGGACTGCCACCACCAAACCCTGCGGCCCTGCATCGAGTGTCATACGGTGGAAGGGCGCGGGGAATGCGACGGAATCACCCTGGCAGAGGCCTACCATCAGGCTTCATCGCCCTGGAGCTGCATCGGGTGTCATGAAGCGGAAAAGAGAAAGACGGACTGCGCCGGCTGCCACCACCGCATCAAGGGCGGTCTGGTCGAATCAGCCTGCGGCACCTGTCACGCCGGCACGCTGGACCGCCTTGAAGCGGAGCGAAAGCTTCCTGATCCGAAGCTGCTTTTTCCCAAAGACCTTGAGGATGAGCTGGAGATCAAGATCCTGGAAAATGAGTACCAACCTTCAAAAGTGAAGCACCTGCAGATACTGCGGAAGCTTACCGACATTGCAAACCGGAACAAGCTGGCGCAGCATTTCCATGTTGAGGAGACCACGGTATGCGCCGGCTGCCACCACCTGGGCCCGCTGGAGAAGGAGGCGCCGGTTCCGTCCTGCGCGACCTGCCATACGGTGCGCAAGGAGCCCGAGTCGGCGACACCGACCCTGCTCGGGGCCTATCACCAGCAGTGCCTAGGCTGCCACAAGCAGATGGGCGGCACCGAAGAAGACATGCCGCAAACCTGCACCGGCTGTCATGAGGAGAAGAAAGTCTCCGGCGCCGGGTAGCATAACATCAGCAAACATGCAAGATTGATTCATGGACGGATCATATGGAGGGACGCGCCCCGTCGCGTCCGAAATTGTAAGCGACCATGACGGAGCATGTCCCTCCACCATCAAATGCCATCCTGCAATGTCCGAGCTGTCATCCTGCGACTTGATCGCAGGATCCAAGATTTTTGATCAACTGTCTGGATGCTGCGGTCAAGCCGCAGAATGACCCACTTGAGACATTGTTCAGCCTTGTCCAAAAACGAGATTGCCGTGCGGAGTTTATCCTGAGCGAAAAACGAGATTCTTCGCGTTGCTCAGAATGACACGCGAAGGGTTTGCAATGACACGCTAATCGGGTCGTTGCGAGGAGCATAAGCGACGAAGCAATCTCATGAAGAAAGTTTACTAAAAAAGCAAATCAGTAATGAAAATTGCCAGGCGTTTATTTTTAAAAAAGGCAGCGGGAGTTTCAGGCGCGCTCCTCTTATGCGGGGGCAAGTCCGACGCATCCCGTCTGCAGGTCAATCCCGATCAATACGGCGTGCTGGTTGACACAACCCGCTGCGTGGGGTGCAGGAAATGCGAGAAGGCCTGTAATGAGATAAATGAAGACCTTCCCCGCCGGCCGGCGGAGTGGTTCAAGGATGAATCGGTGACGCAGGAGCTGCGGCGGATGGATTATAGCGCCTATACCGTGGTCAACCGCTATGGAAGCGATCTGAGCGGCAAACCCTATTTTGCGAAATTTCAGTGCATGCACTGCCTCTACCCCGCGTGCGTCTCCGCATGCATCGTCGGCGCCTTCAGCCGGGAGCCCAATGGCGCGGTAATCTACGACGCCTGGAAGTGCATCGGCTGCCGCTACTGCATGGCCGCCTGTCCCTTCCAGGTCCCTGCCTATGAATACGGAAACGTGCTGGCGCCAAAGGTGAGAAAATGCACCTTCTGCTTTGAGACGCGGCTGGTGAAGGGGGGAGTGCCCGCCTGCGTGGAGGCCTGCCCCATGGAGGTGATGACCTTCGGGAAGCGCACGGCGCTTATTACACTCGGCCGCGAGCGCATACGAAAAAGTCCGGGACAATATGTGCCGCACATTTACGGAGAGCAGGAAGTGGGGGGCACTTCATGGCTGTATCTTTCGGCCATTCCTTTTGAGGCGGCAGGTCTCCCCGCCCTGGGCTATCATCCCGCGCCGGGATTTACCGAACCCATTCAGCATGCAATTTTCAAGTGGTTTCTCCCGCCGCTCGGATTATACGCGACCCT
>CAYWLT010000147.1:0-2446 GCA_964459295.1 uncultured Thermodesulfobacteriota bacterium | reverse complement strand
CTGACCATGGACGTCCACGATCACGCAGCGCCGGTTAAGAAAAAGTTTTTCACCCCGGGCATGAAGGCGCTCACCGCCGTCATGCTGAGCGGGCTCGCGTTCGGTCTCTACCGCATGCTCTTTGGCCTCAGAGCGGTCACCAACCTGAATGATCAATATCCGCTCGGGCTCTGGATCGGGGTGGATGTGGCCACCGGGGTTGCGCTGGCGGCCGGCGGGTTCACCTCGAGCGCGCTGGTGTATATTTTCAATCGCGAGCACTTTCACGCGGTGATCCGCCCTGCCCTCCTAACCGCGCTGCTGGGCTACACCTTTGTGGGCATCGGGCTGATGTTCGACCTGGGGCGCTGGTATAACATCTGGCACCCGGCGGTGCCCTTCATGTGGCAGGGCAACTCCGTGCTCTTTGAAGTGGGCATGTGCGTGATGATTTATTTGGCCGTATTATATATTGAGTTTGTCCCCGTTGTCTGCGAGCGCTTCATCGGCCGGGTCAACCTTCCCGGTGTGCTCGGCCGCTTTAATGACGGCGTGGACATAGCGCTCAGGTTCGCCGACCACATCCTGGGCAAAATCATGTTTCTCTTCATCATTGCCGGGATCGTGCTTTCCTGCCTGCACCAGTCCTCCCTCGGCACCCTCATGGTCATTGCGCCTCACAAGATGCATCCGCTCTACCGGTCGCAGCTGGGGCCGCTCTTCTTTCTTACCTCCGCCTTTGCGGTGGGGCTGTGCATGATCATCTTTGAATCGATGATCGCCGGCCGGGCCTTCGGCCGAAAACCGGAGATGCACGTGCTCACCCCCCTCGCGAAAATCATCCCGTACCTTTTAGGCCTTTATATTGCGGTGAAGCTGGGCGACATGCTGTGGAGGAAAAGCTACCTGTATCTCATGGATGACCATCCCGCGGCTTTCATGTTCTGGATCGAGTTCGGCCTCCTGACGGTGGCGCCGTTCTTCATGTTCATGTCATCGGATGTCCGCCGGTCGCCTCGCTCTCTGTTTATTGCCGCTTCCATGTATGTCGCGGGGATTCTCTTGAACCGGTCGACCGTTTTCTTTATTGCCTACCAGCCGTTCTATGCGGTAAAGGCCTATGTGCCCGCCATCGGCGAATTTGCCCTGACCGTCGGCCTCATTCTCACCATCGTTTTTGTCTACCGCGCCCTGGTGACCCTGCTGCCGGTGCTGCCCTCAGTCGAATCAAGGAGATGATATGCTTAAAAGACTCATTCAAATGATTGCCGAACGGTCGTTCCAGATGAGCGATACGCCGAGCTTCAAGCTCGCGTCCGGCAAGCTCAGCAAATATTACGTCAACTGCCGGCTGATCAGCCTTGATCCCGAGGGGATGCACCTCATCGGCAACCTGATCTATGACCGGATAAAGGATGGCGGGATCGAGGTCATCGGCGGGCCGGTGCTGGGCGCCGTTCCCATCGTGGATGCGGTTGCCATGACCGCCTATCACCAGGGGAAGTTTGTAAAACCGTTCTATGTGCGGGAGCAGGCAAAAGACCACGGGATCGGCAGGAAGATAGAGGGCAATATCAAAAAGGGCGAGCGGGCGGTGGTGGTGGATGATGTTATCACCACCGGTGCTTCAACCATTCGCGCCATCGAGAGCGCGCGCAATGAAGGGCTGGTGGTGGTAAAGGTGATTACCCTGGTGGACCGGGAGGAAGGCGGGCGGGAAGAAATCCGGCGGCATGTTGAGGATGTGGTAAGCCTGGTGACCATGAGCGCGCTTATAGAACTCGCCGGTAAGCGCTGAGATTACATCCCCATGAGATACACGCTGGGCACCGATCGAACCGCCGCGTTGCGTCTGGAAACGCTGGCTTCCTTTTTTAACCCCTTTTCGCGGCGGTTCATTCAACAACAGGTAACCGCACCAGTCACATCAGCTTTAGACCTGGGCTGCGGGCCTGGCTTTACCACGGCCATGCTTGCTGAAGCTACCGGCTGTCCTAATATCTATGGCCTTGACAGCTCCGCCCGGTTTCTCAAAGCGGCAGCGGCACGGTTCACGCAATGCCGGTTTCTCAGGCATGATGTTTCCCGGACGCCGTTTCCTGTGCGGGGAGATCTTATCTACACCCGGTTCCTGCTCACCCACCTGAAAAATCAAGCGGCGCTGGTAAACCAATGGGCGCAGCAGCTTAATGTCGATGGCATGCTGCTCATCGAAGAGACGGATGCCATTGATACTGAAATCGAAGTCTTTAAAAAATACGTGCAGGTAACCGAGGGATTGATTGCCGCGCAGGGAGGATTTTTGTATGCCGGGAGGCTGCTGGCTGACGCTCACTATGATGCGGAGGTTGTTTATAACCGGCCCGTGTCCATTCCTGTTCCCAATAGCATATGCGCCTCATGGTATTACCCCAACACGGTCAGCGTCTGGAATCGGGACGCATACATAAGGCAGCGGGTGCCGGAG
>CAYWLT010000146.1:0-7669 GCA_964459295.1 uncultured Thermodesulfobacteriota bacterium | reverse complement strand
CTACACCCATGTAAAAAAGAGACTTGCTTTTCAACATAGAAGAATGACAGGGCGAAGGGCTCAGAGTGACAATCAGGCTATGTGCCACATTACAGCACCATGTAGTTCATGCTAAAAATGCTGCGGGGCATTATGCCCTTCATAGTGAAATATCCTGCAGCGCTGTTCATAAAACACCAGCCGGAATGTCTTCCGGTCTCCCTCCATCCAGTTTAGTTCATTCGGCCAGGGCTCTGCCACAAAAATGTAATCAGCCTTGTTTTGCCTCAGATTGGCCAGCCATAGTCTCCGGTCATCGCCCCTGAGCATATTTTGATGCAGCCACGCGGGGACCTCGTGCCTGTATCGGGGGGACACGTACATCACCTCGTTCTGCAGCCGACTTCCCATGAGGGGGTAAAAAAACCAGATATGCCCGGGCGGATCCCAGCCGACCGACAGGCCAACCTTCTTTTTTTCTCCGGGCCGGTCGAGAAATGCCCACCCGTTAACCAGTTCAAATATTTTGGGAACATTGAAATAATCATAATGCCGGCGGTAATACGCGTATCGTGTGCTGTCACTAAAGTCCTGCAGCAGGCAGCAGCCCGTGGCGAGAACCAGCAGCAGTGCCGCGCCGGGCAGCCATGGGGGAATGCGCGCCGGACGGGTGCCGGAAGCGCGCATCAGTCCGAGCAAAACGACCGGCAGCCCTCCCAGCGGCAGCAGCAGCGGATACAGCACCTCTATTTCCCACTCATGAGCGGTGTTGACGTGGAGCAGGTCCCATATGACCAGCGCGGCAAAGAGAAATGCAACATAATCAAAATTCCTGATGAACCGCTTTATGAGCAGCAGCGCCTGTATGGTAAAGAGCGCGATAAAGGGGGAAAGGAATCGCGTGCTTCCCTCTATCCAAAAGGCCTTTCGTATGTAGTCGGCGGAAGTGCCTGTATAAAACAGCACTATCGGCACGGCCCAGGCAGCAGCGAGGAAGTACCACTGTCTCCCGGGGACGTGGCGGGGTCGCACCAGCGGCGCGAGTGAAGCGGCCATCAAAAAAAATAAAAACTTGGGCCCCGCCGACCGCGGCAGGTATCGCAGCTTTATCTGTTCCCTTTCCCAGAAACTCAGCCGGTCCATGCCCCTGCGCGCCTCATAGCCGGCCGCCCAGGCGTCAACCTGCTCAAGCTGTTTTGATCCCTCGGCAATCACGCGGCCAAAAAGCTTGACCGGCACCGGATACAGGGGATTTCTCGCATCGAGAGCGTTGATACAATACTGCCTGCCGCCCAGCGCAAACAGGATGAGCAGGCCGGCGCACAGCATCCCGCACCGGCGCGCCACCGTGCAGGAAGGAGCCGGTCGGGTCGCGGCCACTGCCAGGAGTATCAGGCCCGTAACCGGAATGCATGTATACTTGATGCCAATGAGTATGCCTGCCGCGCTCAGCGCCAGCAGGGCATCACCCGACTGCCCGTTGCGGAGATACCGGAGCGCGAAGAGCACCGCAGCCGCGCAAAAGGCAAAGACCGCGTTATCCACGTACGCCGTGGTAATCTGGGCATAAATAACCGGTGCAAAACACAGCAGGGCCGGCGCAAAAGCGGCCTCGTTTCGCGCCAGTCCCAATTCCCGCGCCATGGCATAACAGGCAATGCCACCCAGCAGGGTCAGGGGGAAGTTCATGAGGTTCACCAGCAGGGCGCTGTGAAAGGGCAGCATCAGCCAGGCGGCGAAAAGCTCGCCGTTGATGGGAAGGCAGGCATTTTCAATGATCTGGTCGGGCGCGATGAACTTCAGCAGGGAGCCCTTTTGCACCCAGTATGCCGCAAAGGTAAGGTGGTAGGTGAGGCTGTCCCAGGACATCGGGGGCATGAGCAGGGCCCGCGAGAGACTCAGGAGGACAACAAATCCGCAGGCGATGATCAGCGCGGACCAGCGTGATGACAGTCCGTCGCGCAGCCACGCGGTGACGGCTTCCAGCTCCGCCCCCACGTTCCGGCGCCTTCCCAGGAAAAGATGGGAAAGAAGCGCAATAACCAGACATGCGAGGGTGGACCCGCCCCGGGTAATGGCGTGGAGCGGCGAGAGCGCCTGGAGCACGAGGATAAGCAACGCGCAGAAGACCGTGCCCGAAGCCGCCAGGCGGACCGCCGGAGGGGCCGCGGCATAAAATCGCCGGACCAGCAGGTGGGCCGCATAGAACAGGGAAAGGTTGCACACCGCCAGAACCGCGCAGCCGGTGATGGTTTCAAACATACTCATACCGCATTACGTTAGCTTACCAGCGCCCGGATATGATCCCCGCAGCGCAGGGCAAGCGCGGCGATGGTCAGCGTCGGGTTGGCAGCGCCCGCCGTGGGGAAGGCGCTCCCCCCGACGATATACAGATTGCCATGGTCGTGCGACCGCAGGTTCTCATCGACCACGCTGTCATACGGGTCCGTCCCCATCCGGCAGGTCCCCAGCATGTGGTCAAAACTGTTCCGCAGGGTGATGCTTCCCGCGCGCCCTCCCGCCTTTTCCGCCAACTCTTGAAACATAGTCCGGTAGTGCTCCACCGAGCGCTTGAGATAAGGCTGGTCCCAGATGGAGAAGCGAAACTCGGCCACCGGATCGCCGTGCGCGTCCTTCCGCGATTGATGGAGCGTTACGCAGTTGCGCTCTTCCGCCATCATCTCCAATTCCAGGCACAGCTTCACTTTGCCGAGCGCGTCAAGCAGCATCTTGTTTCTTAAATCTTCCCCGTAATATCCCTCTTTCATGCTGCTGGTCAGAAGTTCTTTCGCCGCGCCGGCATACGCAAAGGGGGCGTCAAAAAACACCTCAATGATCGCGCTCGAATGCCGGTCCCGCGGCTGATTCGCATAGAACGAAAGCGAATGGCAGGACTGGATGGTCTTTTCAAAGCCCCCATGCAGGTTGCGGGGCACGGCAAGCGGAATCCACACGCCGACCTGGTCGGTCAGGTATTTCCCGACCGCCCGGGAGCGGATGGTGAATCCGGTATCAGGATGATGATATTGCGAAAGCAGAAGGATGCGCGCGTTTTCCACGGCGTTGGCAGCCAGCACAAACAGCTCGGCCTCAATGATTATTTCCCTCCCCTGCCGGTCAAAAGCCACCGCTTCAACGATCCGGTCGCCTTTTTGTACCAGGCGGGACACGGTCAGCCGGTCGCGCAGCTCGACCTGCGGTGCGGTGAGCAGCTTCTGAAGATGGGTGGTGAGGCAATTGTACCGGGCATCCGCCGGGCAAAACAGCCAGCAGGTCCCCGCCCCGCAGCAGGCAGCCCTGTCGGCAGTATCGACGGGGAGCCGCGCCTTGTGGGATGGTGAGAGCTCAAACCCGCTGCCCTTGAAAATCCCGTTGAGCTCAATGGCGCCCGGCGGCAGCGCAAAGGGAGGAAGAGGAAATGGCTTCGTCCTGAAGGGCGTCAGGACATCCGCCGGCGGGCCGGAAACACCCATCTCCGCTTCCGCCCGGCCGTAATACTCCTCGAGGGCATCATACCCGATGGGCCAATCAACGCCAAACCCATACCTGGTTTTGGTAAGAAAATCATCAGGCATCTTTCTGACGGCATTGCCATACCACAGGAGAGAGTTGCCTCCCACTGCGTGATGCCCTGAATATTTAAAGACATCCGAACCGCTGTTAACGTGGCTATACGCCTCAAATTCCGCGTCATCATAAATGAAGCGCGTGAATTGAAGAAGGTCCTCATGCGAGCCGGGTGAGGCTTTGATAAGGTCCAGCCACAGCATGTGATTGCGCTCAATCCTGTTCCTGCTGAGATGGGCGCCCTTCTCCACCAAAAGCACGCGGGCTGAAGTCCCCAACAGTTCATTGGCTATAAACGTCCCGCTGAAACCGGTGCCCACAATACAGATGTCGGTTGAAATGCGGTTCATATACCAGGGTATAGGGTTCAGGGTCAACGCGGTCAACAGTCCACGGTCCATGATCGACAGATCACAGTTTGCAGTTGACGGTTTACAGGGGGATATGCACAGACTAGCTGCATCCTTTCCATTTTAAACATGGGCCTATTGCAATACGCCCCTACGCCTGCCGATTCACGCGTGTGTCATTTCGAAAGATGCTGTGCGACTGAGAAATCTGTATGTAGGACACAGAAAAAATCCTAAGCACTAAATCCTAAACAACTCCAAATGATTGAAATTCCAAAGAAGAAAAGAATAATTATTAGCCGGGGTTTGAAACATTTGATATTTGGGTTTTGAAATTGTTTGGGATTTGGGATTTAGAATTTGCCCCTCTTCTTGCGCTTCGTGGTTAAAAGAACAGGGTGCAGCATGCATCTTGCATCCTGTATCCTGCATCTTGCATCATCTGCCGTAGTACCTCTCCCACACCTCCCCTTCCAGCACCAGCCACCCGCACTCGCCAAATTGTCCGGGCAGTTCAGGATAGTCAATTACTTTCAGCGCGCTTTGCTCATCCACGTACTGATAAAGCACATTCATGATTTCCGGATGCTCCAACAGAACCGGCAGCATGCTATTGGAAATGCTTTTCCGGTCTTCAGCCGGCGCCTTTTCAAAGGACGCGGGCAGCGACTTCAGCACGATGTCGAAGTTTATCCGTTCAATCCTGGCCTGCAGCCCCGATGCGTTCTGAACGGCGGCATGCAAAAGGTCCTGTATCTTTCCCACCTCTTCTGACGGGGGAGGCGCCCCATACACAAGGTAGCCCAGAAAAAACGCCATGTGCCGGGAGCGGTAGGCTCCCCGCTCAATCACCGCGCATCCGCTGAGCAGGCGGCCGAAGGAAAACGTCAGCAGCGTATTTTTCAGTGCCGCAAGAAACTCTCTTCGCTTCATATCAGAAAAAATGAGCTCCTTCGTTTCACTTAGGATGACATGCTACATGCATCCTGCACATCAAACATTCGCGGCTGCAAGCCGCTCCTACCGGATGAGCCCTTCGCGGTGTCATTCTGAGGCGATAGCCGAAGAATCTCCATTCTTCGCTCAGGATAAACTCCGCGACGAGCTTTATGACCTGTCGCCGGCAAACCTATAAATCTTGCACCTGCTGTCGGAAAAAATAAGGTCGAATGCATCTTTATGCGTGCTCATCCACGAATATTCAAGCGGCCAGGGTGCGGCAAGCATTATGTAATCAACCCGCAATCGCTTCAAATTATAAAGCCACACCGAGTAATCATTCCCCCGCAGCATCCCGCGATCAACCCACGCCGGGACGTCCCATTTGTTTTTCGCCGATACGTAGGCGACATCGTTTTGCAGATGCCTGCCCATCAGAGGATAGAACAGCCAGTATCCCAGCGGCGTAGCGGGATCCATGGCCAGGGCTATGGTCTTCGGGTCATCAGGACGGTCCAGAAAGTCCCAGGCGCCCACCTGGGTAATGGCAAGAGCGGCAAAGCCCTGATGATCAGCGTGCCCGGAATAATACATATATCTGGTTGCATCGCGATACGATTGAAGCAGGTAAAGCGCCGCAACCAGAAGGAGCAGCGCCGCGGCAGAGGCGGCCCAATGTCCCCGCCGGCCACCGCCATGCCCCGAAGACACCATGGCAGGCGGGTTGCGCTGCCGGACCGCTACCCGCCGGAGCCACGTCCGCAGAGGATCCAGGAAAAGCGCCGCCATCACTGTCAGCAGCACGATGAAGGGATAGAACATTGCCACCGGCGCAAGGTGCGTTTTATTGATATGCAACAGGTCCCAGATAATCAGCGCCACGAGAAGGAAGTCAACGCCCCTGAAGTGATGACGGTACTTCTTTATAACCGTCAGGCCCATGATGGTAAAAAGGGCAACGTAGGGGGATAGGAAGCGGCTGCTCGATTCAATCCAAGGACCTTTGCGCGCGACATTGACATCGGTGTCCGCGTAAAAAAGGGCCATGGGCAAAAGCCACAGGGCGGTGAGAAAGCACCACAGTCTCAGGGAAAAGGCGGGCGGCCTGGCGACAAACGAGACAAACGCGAGCAGCGCAAAGGCAAGGAACTTGGGCCCCAGGGTTATTGCCAGGAATAATAATCTCCGGTATTCCTTCTCCCACAGGCTGTACTTATCCAGTCCATTCTCTTTTTCCTGCTCACCAATCCACTGGCTTACCAGCTTCCATTGGTCCGAACCCTCGAGCAGCCGGGTACCCATCATTTTCACCGAAAAGGGATACAGCGGATTGCCTGCCTCAATCGTATTGATTATATACTGTCTCCCGCCGGCGACGCCGATGATGGCAATGCCTGCCAGGATGACCGCGCATTTTTTGAACAAACCGCCCATGCGCTCCGCCCGGACCAGATTTACCGCAAAGGCAAGAAAAATCAGGCCGAGCACGGGGATGCCGGAGTGCTTGATCCCCGCCAGAACACCCCCCGCGGCAATCGCCAGCAGGCCCTCAGGCAGATGTCCGCCGCGAAGATACCGCAGCAGGAAGAGCACGGAGGCGGCATAGAAGGCGAACGTGGCATTGTCGACCAGGGAAGTGGTTATCTGCGCAAAGACCATGGGAGCGAAGCACACCAGGGCCGGCGCGAAGCTTGCCTCGGTGCGGGTCAGGCCCAATTCCCGGGCGATGGCATAGCAGCCGATTCCGGCCAGCAGGGTCAGGGGGAAATTCATGGTGTTGGCCAGCAGATCACTGTGAAACGGAAGCAGCAGCCAGGAGGCAAAGAGCTCTCCATTAATGGGAAAATAGGCGCAGTCAATTATTTGATCGGGCGCCTTAAAGAGAAAAATGGCCCCCTTTTTAATCCACATAGCGGCAAAGGTCAGGTGGTAGGTCAGGCAGTCATAAACCAGCGGGGGCATCAGCAGGGCGCGGGAGAGAGCAAGCAGGACCACAAAACCGCACACCATGATCAGGGCAGTCCACCGCGAATTAAGCCCGTCCCGCAGCCAGGCGCGAAGCGGTTCAGTCTCGGCGCTGAAATCGCGCAGCGAACCCCATGCAAGGTGGGCCGCCAGCGCCACGGCGATGCAGGAAACCGTCGCCCAGATCCTGCCGATCGCGTGCAATGGTGAGAGTGCCTGGAAGATGAGGACGATGAGAGCGTAGTACAACACGCCGTGCGCGACCATCCGGGCTGCAGGTGGAACATGCGAGAAGAATCTTCTGACCAGCAGGTGTGATGCATAGAGGAGGCAGCCGTTGGTTGCCAGGAAAACAAAACAGCCCGCAAGGATAGTTACTAGCATCGGGTCGGATTCTCAGGAAAAATCAAGGTTTGTCTCGCACCGCTTCCGCTAAATGCCTTGCATTTTAACAAACTTATCGACATAATTGAAGTTAAATTATTGGGCTCGGGTGCTCGTCAGAAGTCAGGAGCCAGAAAACGGTGGCAGAAGGCACAAGTCATAAGTTGAGAGAAAGTGATCAGGAGTGTAAGGGCGTATTGCAATACCTCCATGCTTTATTTTAATCATCCCGTGTCAGCACAATCCTTCCTCCAGCTGTGAGCAATATCATATACTGAAAGGATCCATGCCAACAACACAGCAGCATTCATGGAATAAGGTTCATTACATCCTCCTTGGCTTGATCATTGTGCTCACCGGTGCGGCACAGATATATTTATTCGAGCAGCACTTTTATTCTATCTCGGTGGATGAGAGTGATAGAATCCTGAAGGCGGCGGAGATGCCGTTGTACATGATGGGCCTGAGGAACGGTGACGTGGTCG
>CAYWLT010000145.1:0-7716 GCA_964459295.1 uncultured Thermodesulfobacteriota bacterium | reverse complement strand
TGGTTACACCGTACTTTCGTCTACGGGCATTTCCCCCGGAAGGATTATGCCTTGAACCGCGCAATCCGCGCAAAATCCTCCGCCTGTAAGCTCGCCCCCCCCACCAGCGCGCCGTCAATGTCCTCCTGCGCCATGAGCTGGTCGATATTGTCAGGCTTGACGCTGCCGCCGTAGAGGATCCTCATGCGCTCGGCGATCTCGCGGCTGAAGAGCTGGGCGATGAGCTTGCGTATAAACCCGTGCACCTCCTGGGCCTGCTCCGGTGTCGCGGTTCTGCCGGTTCCGATGGCCCACACCGGCTCATAGGCAATGATGACCTTCCCGATCTCATCCAGCGACAAATCGATGAGCCCGGACCGGATCTGCCGCTCAATAATCCCGAAGGTCTTATCCGCCTCCCGTTCCGCCAGGGTTTCGCCGACGCAAACAATGGGGATGAGCGCCGCCCTGAGGGCCGTTTTCAGCCTTCGGTTGACCGTTTCATCGGTTTCATGAAAATACTGGCGCCTCTCGGAGTGGCCGATAATGATATATGCGCATCCCGCCTCTTTCAGCATGATCGGGGATATTTCACCGGTAAACGCGCCTTTTTCCTCCCAGAACATGTTCTGCGCGGCCAGGGAGATGGAGCTGTCTTTAAGCGCCGCCGCCACCGCGGCCAGGGCGGTAAAGGGAGGCGCGACCACCACATCCACCCCGCTCAGGCCGGATAGCATACCGGTCAGGCGGGATACCAGCGCCACGCTCTCGGCACCGGTATTATGCATCTTCCAGTTTCCTGCTATAAAAGGACGCCTCATGTAGGATATCCTTCCCTTATTCGAGAACCAACGCCGCCGGTTAACTCGCCGGCGGGGTGCATAGTATCGACAGGCAGCTAAAAAGTCAAGATAAAAGCATACAGATAGCAGATGACGTCAAAAGTCCCCTTCCCCTTTGAGCCCCACATCGGATAGGCGTTTTTCAACCACCCGCTAGCCAAAGAAAAGCTCGGCAACCTTGTATAAGTCGGGGTTGATGGTCTTGTTGCCGGCCGCCACTTCCTTCAGATCGATGGCTTCAATGTTGGTCCCGCGCAGGCAGGCCATTTTGCCGTATTCCTTATTTGCCAGCATATCCACCGCCTTCACCCCGAACCGCGTGGCCAGCACCCGGTCAAAGGCGGTGGGGGTTCCCCCTCGCTGCACATACCCCAGGTTGGTCACCCGGGTTTCAATGCCGGTCAGTTCCTCCAGCTTCCTGCCGATGATGTTGCCGATGCCCCCCAGGAGCGCATGACCGAACTCGTCGGTCTTTTCGTCCTGTACCACCATGCCATCGCTATTAAACTTCACCCCCTCGGCCACCACGATGATGCTGAACGTCTTGCCGCGCTTGCGGCGCTTAATGAGCAGCTCGGCCACTTCTTCAATCTTGAACGGCGCTTCGGGAATGAGAATGCAATCGGCGCCACCGGCTATGCCCGCGACCGTGGCAATCCATCCGGTGTTCCTGCCCATGACCTCCACCACCATGATCCGGTGATGGGATTCCGCCGTGGTATGCAGCCGGTCGATCGCCTCGGTAACGATGCTTACCGCGGTATCGAATCCGAAGGTATAGTCGGTGCAGGGGAGGTCGTTGTCAATGGTCTTGGGAACGCCCACCACCGGAATGCCCATCTCGTGGAGCCGGTTTGCGACCCCCAGGGTATCCTCTCCGCCCACGCAGATGAAACCTTCTATGCCGTACCGCTTGACGTTGTTGAGCATCTTCTGCAGGGTTTCCTCGGTCTTGAAGGGGTTGGTGCGGCACGTGCCCAGGATGGTCCCTCCCCGGGGCAGTATTCCGCTGACTGAAAAAAGGGTGAGCGGCTCCACCTGTCCCTTGATCAGGCCGGCCCATCCCTCCCTGATGCCGATCACTTCAAACTTGTAGGTATCAATGGCCCGTTTCACCACCGCCCTTATGACCGCGTTGAGCCCGGGACAGTCGCCGCCGCCGGTAAGAATGCCGATCCGTTTCATGTGCCGCCTCTCTTTCCAGTTGCAAGGTGCTTCAAGTTTAGCATTTTAAATCATGCTTGGCCGTATGGTATACCCAACCCTTCAAAATAATTCAAGCGATAAAATAGGTGAGGCCGGGAGGCTAATTTACCTTGACTTGCAGTTTGCAGAATTTTATATAATGATTCTTATCAACATCTGCGGTAAGCCCAGTTTTCGGTCATGTGCTGTTCGGATTTCGAATGTGCATCCGGGAAAACGTTTTCCGGGGTGGGCCCGCGCCCTCTAACCCACACCCCTCACAGGAGCGGCAGGATGGAAATCACAACCGTCACCGTGGAAGTTCCCGATGAAACCAACCTGATCGTCGGGCAATCGCATTTCATCAAAACGGCTGAAGATCTTTACGAGATCCTGGTGACCACCGCACCCCAAGCCAGGTTCGGCCTCGCATTCTGCGAGGCTTCGGGGCCGTGTCTGGTGCGGGCGGAGGGAAATGATGAGGCGCTCAAAGCGGCGGCGATCAGCAACGCACACGCCCTGGCGGCGGGACACAGCTTTGTGATCGTGCTCAAGAACGCCTTTCCCATCAATGTCTTAAACGCGATCAAGCAGTGCCCGGAGGTGTGTTCATTGTACTGCGCGACGGCCAACCCGCTGGAAGTGATCGTCGCGGAAACGGCACAGGGAAGGGGAATACTCGGGGTGATTGACGGATCGAGGCCCAGCGGGACGGAATCGCCGCAGGACCGCGATGCGCGCAAAGGCTTCTTAAGAAAAATCGGCTACAAGCTCTGAAGCTGGTAGCTCGCGGGTTGGAGAAAAAACGGATTGTCGCGGCGTCAAAAGCCCCTCCCCTTTGAGCCACAAATCAGACGGGTGTTTTTCAACCGCCTGCTAGTGGGTCACCATGGTCGAGGAGTTTTCCTCCGGGTACAACCGCGTGCCGTCTTTTTCCCCTTCGCGCTTGTCCTGCCCGTCCTGCAGGAACGATTGCGGATCATCAAGCACCAGCGCTTCCTTTAAGACCTCATCCATATGCTCAACCAGCCCCACCTTGACCGTCTCGAGTATTTTTGCCGGAATTTCCTTGAGGTCCTTGTCGTTCTCCTGGGGGACCAGCACCCGGGAGATATGACCGCGGTGCGCGGCTAAAATCTTCTCCTTGAGCCCCCCGATGGGCAGCACCCTGCCCCGCAGGGTTATTTCGCCGGTCATGGCAATGTCGCGGCGAACCGGCTTCCCGATGAGGGCGGAAACGATGGCGGTGGTTATGGCAATGCCCGCGGAAGGACCGTCCTTGGGAACCGCCCCCTCGGGGACATGAATGTGCAGATCGATCTTCTGGTAAAAATCCTTCTCCAGGCCCAGCCGTTCCGCCCGTGACCTGACATAGCTCAGGGCCGCCTGCGCCGACTCCTGCATCACGTCACCCAGCTTGCCGGTGGTAAACAGCTTTCCCTTCCCCGGCATGGTGGTTACCTCAACCGTGAGCAACTCCCCCCCCACCTCGGTCCAGGCCATGCCCGTGGCGATGCCGATCTCGTCCTTCTTCTCCATCTCGCCGTAGCGGTACTTGTAAACCCCCAGGTACTTGCTCACCACCTTGGAGCTGATTCGGGCGGAGGTATCGCCGCCGCTCTTCACCACCTCCTTGGCCACCTTCCGGCAAATGGATGCGATTTCCCGCTCCAGATTGCGCACCCCCGCTTCCTTGGTGTAACGGCGGATGATGGTCAGGATGGCGTTGTCGCTGAAACCGATGTTTGCATCGGTCAGCCCGTTCGCCTTGATCTGCTTGGGGATCAAAAACTGCCGGGCGATGTGCAGCTTCTCCCATTCGGTATAGCCGGGGATGCGGATGACCTCCATGCGGTCCTGCAGGGGCGGGGGGATCTGGAAGAGGGTGTTGGCGGTGGTGATGAACATCACGTCGGAAAGGTCGTAATCCACGTCCACATAGTGATCGTTAAAGCTGTTGTTCTGTTCCGGATCGAGCACCTCCAGCAGCGCGGCCGACGGGTCTCCCCGGAAGTCGGTGCTCATCTTGTCAACTTCATCAAGCAGGAATACCGGGTTGTTGGATCCGGCCTTTTTCAGGCACTGCAGGATCTTGCCGGGCAGCGCCCCGATGTAAGTGCGCCGGTGCCCCCGGATTTCCGCTTCGTCCCGCACCCCGCCCAGGCTGAGCCGGACAAAATTCCGCCCGGTGGCGCGAGCAATGGAGCGCGCCAGCGACGTCTTGCCCACCCCCGCCGGTCCCACAAAGCAGAGAATCGGCCCCCTGATCTTGTTTACCAGCTTCTGCACCGCCAGGTATTCCAGGATCCGTTCCTTGATTTTTTCCAGGCCGTAGTGATCCTCCTCGAGGATGCGCTGCGCCTCATCAATATCGAGACTGGTCTTGGTATGTTCAAACCAGGGGAGCGAAATCACCCAGTCGATGTAATTGCGCACCACGGTGACTTCGGCCGAGAGCGGCGGCATCATCTTCAGCTTTTTCAGCTCCTTCATCACCTTGGCGGTGGCCTCGTCCGACATCTTTTTCTTGGCGACCTTTTCCTCGAGCTCCCTGAGCTCGCCGGCCACGTCATCCTTTTCACCCATCTCCTTCTGGATGGCGCGCATCTGCTCGCTCAGGTAGTAGTCCTTCTGCGTCTTCTCCATCTGCTTCTTCACGCGGTTCTTTATCTTGCGCTCGATATTCAGAATCTCGATCTCCGAGCGCATCAGCGCGTAGGCCTTCTCCAGCCGTTCGGTGACATTGACCGCCTCCAGCAGCGACTGCTTGTCATGCAGCTTTACCGTCAGGTGGGCGGCGATGGCGTCGGCCAGGTGCGAGGGATCATCCAGGGCGCTAACCGATGAAGCCACCTCGGAGGCGATGCGCTTGTTGAGCCGGACGTAGGTATCAAAGGTTGCCGGAACGCTGCGCATCAGGGCCTTTATTTCAGAGGTGACCGTCACCTGCTCGTGCAGCAGTTCGGTCTCCACCATGAACATCTCCGGGTTGGGCAGAAACTCCCTGAGCCGGATCCTTTCCTTGCCCTCCACCAGGATCTTGACGCTGTTGTCCGGCAGGCGGATCATCTGAATGATGGTGCCGAGGGTGCCCAGGAGGTACATGTCGCGGGGCCCCGGCTCATCCACCTTGGCGTCCTTTTGCGTCGCCAGCACAATCAGCTTGTCCTTGGCCAGGGCGTCTTCCAGGGCGTTGATCGACCGCTGCCTTCCCACGAACAGCGGCACGATCATGTGGGGAAATACCACGATATCCCTCAGCGGCAGAAGCGGATACACCTGCCCCCGGGCTTTCTCATCCGGTGTCTTGTGCGATTTAAATATCAAGGTCGATCATCCTCCTCAAGCGGTTGTTGGTAACGGTTATGCGGCTCAAGGGGAGGGACTTTTGAGCCACGCATCAGACGGGTGTTTTCAACCGCCGGCTAGGCGGTTTTGATGCGGTTTTCATACACCAGCAGCGGTTTTTCCCTTTTGAGAATCACATCCTCGCTGACGACACACTCCTTGACATTTTCCTGGGAAGGAATGTCATACATGATGTCGAGCATGATTTCCTCAAAAATGGCCCGCAATCCCCGCGCCCCGGACTTGCGGGCTATGGCCTCGCGCGCCACCGCCCACAGCGCCTCATCCTTAAATTTGAGCTTGACGTTCTCGAACTCGAAAATCTTGGCATACTGCTTGAGCAGGGCGTTCCTGGGCTTGACGATGATATCAACCAGCGCCTGCTCGCTTAAATCCTCCAGGGTGGCGATGACCGGAAGCCTGCCCACGAATTCAGGGATCAGGCCGTATTTGAGCAGGTCCTCGGATTGAATGGATTTTAAAACCTCGCCCACCTTTTTTTCCTCCCGCCCCCTGATGTCGGCGCCGAACCCCATGGTCTTGGTGCCGATCCGGTGCTGGATTATGTCCTCCAGACCGCAGAAGGCGCCGCCGCAGATGAACAGGATGTTGGTGGTGTCGACCTGCAGGAATTCCTGCTGCGGGTGCTTCCTGCCCCCCTTGGGGGGGATATTGGCAACCGTGCCTTCGATGATTTTTAAAAGCGCCTGCTGCACCCCTTCGCCGGACACGTCGCGGGTTATGGAAGGGGTGTCCGTTTTGCGGGATATTTTATCGATCTCGTCAATATACACGATGCCGCGGGAGGCCTTATCAATGTTATACTCCGAGGCCTGGAGCAGGCTTAAAATGATGTTTTCCACGTCTTCGCCCACGTATCCTGCCTCGGTGAGGCTGGTGGCATCGGCTATGGTGAAGGGCACATTCAGAATGCGGGCCAGGGTCTGGGCAAGCAGGGTCTTGCCGGTCCCGGTGGGCCCGATCAGCAAAATATTGCTCTTCTGCAGCTCCACCCCGTCCAGCTGCCCGGATGAATCAACCCGCTTGTAATGGTTGTGCACCGCCACCGACAGGATCTTTTTGGCCCGGTCCTGACCGATGACGTATTCGTCCAGCGCCTCCTTTATCTCATAGGGCTTGGGTATGGTCGATTTCCTGCGGCTTACCGCCTCCCGTTCATTTTCCTCGGCAATGATGTCATTGCAGAGCTCGATGCACTCGTCGCAAATGTAGACCGACGGCCCGGCGATGAGCTTGCGTACCTCGTCCTGGTTTTTTCCGCAGAATGAACAAAAGAGATTGCCATACTTGCCCGTATCTTTCCGGTTCACCGCTTGCCTCCCTTGCCTGGAGTTTTTCCCTCTATGCCCGCGAGCCGGTCCGCCTTCAGAATCACCTCGTCAATGATGCCGTATTCCCGGGCCTGCTGGCCGCTCATGAAAAAGTCCCTCTCGGTGTCGCTGCGGATCCTGTCCAGGGGCTGCTGGGTGTGTTTTACCAGGATGGAATCGAGCTCCCCGCGCATGCGCAGGATTTCCTTGGCATGGATGTCGATATCGGTGGCCTGCCCCTGAAATCCCCCCAGGGGCTGGTGCAGCAGGATCCGCGAATGGGGAAGGGCGAAGCGCTTTCCCTTCGCGCCCGCCGCCAGGAGCACCGCCCCCATGCTCGCGCACTGTCCCATGCAGAGGGTGGAGACATCGGGCTTGATGTACTGCATGGTGTCGTAAATGGCCAGGCCCGAGGTCACCACCCCGCCGGGCGAGTTGAGGTAGAGGTGGATGTCCTTGTCCGGATCCTCTGATTCCAGAAACAGCATCTGGGCAATGATGATATTGGCCACGTCGTCATCAATGCCGCTGCCCAGGAAAATGATGCGGTCTTTTAAGAGGCGGGAGTAAATGTCATACGCCCTCTCGCCGCGATTGGTTTGCTCCACCACCATGGGAATCAGGTTCATTTGCGGCCTCTCCTTACCGGTGCGCGGGTTTGTCCAGCTCGCGTATTGTAGCCCGGCCCAGCAAAAAATCAATGGTTTTATTTTCGAGCAGCTTGAACGCGAGACCTTCCCACAGCCCTTCCCGCTTGTAAAAATCCTTCAGCTGCTCCCCGGTCTTACCGGTTGACCGGGCAATGTCGTTCAGCTTGGCCTCCACCTCTTCGTCACCGACCGCCATGTGCTCGCACCTGGCGATCTCCTCCACCAGCAGCGAGCACTTCACCTGCCGCTCCGCCTCCGGCCGGAATCCCGCCATCATGCCTTCCGGTGTTATGCCCAGCTTTTCCAGGCTTGAGCCCTGCGCCAGCAGGGTCCGCTGGGTGTCGGCCATCATAAACTCAATCTTCCGGTCCACCATCAGGG
>CAYWLT010000144.1:0-7759 GCA_964459295.1 uncultured Thermodesulfobacteriota bacterium | reverse complement strand
GAACATGGTATAGGCTTCTGTGCGGAACGTGGGAACCTACGACCCCGATGCCAAGGGAGAAATCCAAGTGGAGGACCCACGAGGATGAGAGTACCGCCGCGGGGTATAGGGGCGGAACAGTCCGTAGTAGTGATGAAGTCACTGTAATGGTGATGGAGCGAAGGGGCTGTGTCATCCAGTAATGAAAGCTGGCCAACCAGCAATGGGAGGAGCCAATGGACAAAGCAAAACCGTATGATATTTCCAAGCATGTCGTTTTAGAGGCATACAAGCGGGTAAAAGCAAACAAGGGAGCGGCGGGAATCGATGATGAGTCGATAACTGCTTTTGAAGAGAATCTGAAAGACAACCTCTACAAAATCTGGAATCGGATGTCTTCGGGGAGTTACTTTCCTCCACCGGTAAAAGCGGTGGAGATACCGAAGAAGAGTGGAGGGAAGAGGATTCTTGGAGTTCCAACCGTATCTGATCGAATAGCCCAGATGGTCGCCAAGATGTACTTGGAACCGATGGTGGAACCGCACTTTCACCCCGATTCATATGGATACAGACCGAGGAAGTCTGCAATCGAGGCAGTGGCCGTTACACGGCAGCGATGCTGGCAATACGACTGGCTGCTCGAATTTGACATCAAAGGTCTGTTTGACAACATCGACCATGAACTGTTACAGCGCGCGATCAAAACACACACCGACCTGCAATGGCTCATCCTGTACATTGAGCGATGGCTCAAGGCACCATTTCAAACGGAAGAGGGAAGGGTAATCGAGCGGGAATCGGGCACCCCGCAAGGAGGCGTGATTAGTCCGATTCTTTCGAACCTTTTCCTGCATTACGTGTTTGATAAGTGGATGGAGCGGAATAGACCACGAAATCCATGGGCGCGGTACGCAGACGATGGTGTGGCACATTGTCGTACACAGGCAGAAGCAGAGGAACTGTTGACGCAGCTGCATCAGCGGTTTAGGGAATGCGGTCTTGATCTTCATCCGGACAAAACACAAATTGTGTACTGCAGAGATGATGATCGCCGAGGGGAGTACCCGGTAAGGAAATTTGAATTTCTGGGGTATGAATTTCGACCTCGACGCTCTAAGAATCGCTACGGGAAGTACTTTATCAACTTCACGCCTGCGGTCAGCCACAAGGCTTGCAAATCCATGCGACAGACCATCCGAGGGTGGCGGCTTCAATTAAAGCCGGATAAACAGCTGGAGGACATCTCCCGTATGTTCAATCCGGTTTTGAGAGGCTGGATCAATTATTATGGGCGCTTTTACAAATCTGCACTGTATCCGGTACTGCGACATATGAACCGGGCACTTGTTCAGTGGGCTCGACGGAAATACAAGAAGCTCTGTCGACATCAGCGGCGGGCAGAGTACTGGCTGGGACGTATCGCACGGCGAGAAGCCTGGCTGTTTGCTCACTGGCAGATGGGGATAGTGCCGGCGGTTGGATGATGGGAGCCGGATGAGCCGAGAGGTTCACGTCCAGTTCTGAGAGGGCCTGGGGGTGAGATTCCCCCGGGCTACTCACCGCATCATGGGGTTTCAATACCGGTGCGAGGCGGAACACTTCCTGAAAGCACTGAAGGAACGCTTTGCTGAACACGGTCTTGAAATCCACGGTGAAAAGACCCGACTCATCGAGTTGGGTCGGTTCGCGGAAGCAAACCGGGCCGAGCGGGGGGAAGGAAAGCCTGAAACATTTGACTTTCTCGGGTTCACGCATATATGCGGCAGAACCCGGAAAGGGAATCGCTTCACGGTGCGGCGTAAGACAATCGTCAAGCGTCTCCGGGCAAAGCTCAAAGCAGTGAGGACAGAGCTCAACAGCAGACGACATGAGCCGGTGCCGGAACTCGGCAAATGGCTCCGGTCGGTGGTGCAGGGCCATTTCAACTACTTTGCGGTGCCCGGCAATAAGAAGGCGATAGATGCGTTTCGAACGGAGATCAACCAGGCATGGCTTTACGCCTTACGGCGCCGGAGCCACAAGGCCAGAAATCTTACGTGGGATCGCATGAAACGCCTGATAAAGACATGGATACCCACAGCAGAAATTAAGCACCCGTACCAAAGGCTCTGCGTGAACTACCCGAGGTAGGAGCCGTATGAGGTAGTGCCTCAAGTACGTGATCTGTGCGGGGGTGTCCGGTAACGGGCATCCCTACCGCGATTAAAAAGGTGCAAATTTCAACTGACAGCGGATCTGGCAGGTAATAGAAGGAGCGTATGCCACGTCAATCAAGACTCGATGCCCCGGGAACGCTCCATCATGTGATGGGCCGGGGGATAGAGAAAACAGCAATCTTCAGGAAAGAGGAAGAAAAGTTAATTATGCACCATTTCACCTACGTCCCCTTGGTCTTCTCCCCTTGGTCTTTTTCCAGATTGAAGCATTTTTTGACTGTATTCTTATGATGATCAACTCTTTTACGGCCCCTCTTCCCACAGTTCTGCATTATCAGGGTGTCTTTTTATAAAGAGATGCGCCTTGTGCAATGGTCACAACCGTTACCCCTTTTCTATTGAGCCAATTAGACAATTCTTGTAATTTTCCCTCATCCCATGGCTCCCAACCAAAACTATCACCGATTCCATGCATGCAAAAAACGACCCACCCATCATTTTTAACAGCCCATCTTTCTATTATTTTCTCCAACGACTTTACTGAGTCTCTTGTTTGAACTGAAAACCGCCAAATGTGATAGGGATCGAAGCTCGCTCGAAAGTTGGGTTTGTCCTTACCACTTGCGACATGCGCGTAATAATTTTTACTCAGATCCCGCAGCCTTTCTGAAAAATCATTATACGGCGTAATGAAGGTTTCAATTTTACAGCCCAATGTTTCAAGTTCTCTTTTAGAAAATTCCATTTCCCGCTGACACGAGGTTGTGCGAATATTTAGTTTATTCCACCAATTACCCGGAGAAAATGGCTTTACAAACAGTTGACCATTTTGACGGTCTAAATAGTAACTCCCAGGCAACCACTCTTCTTGATTGAATGGGGAGACTTCATTCATGATTCTATTGTTATCAAAAAGGCCGGCAACACTTTTATATTTATAATTTACATGGTAAATCTTCAGCTTTTTATCCCATGCCGCCCAATTTTTTATCTTTTCTTCGCCATAGAACATGGGCATTTCCGTGGAGCGACTGTGTGTTAACCCGTGTGACGCAACTTCCCAGCCTTCCTGCTGTAATGACAGAATCTGTTCAATGTCCATAAATTCTTTTTGGCCGGACATGAGAAAGGCGTAGGTGATGCCAATGGTGGCCACCTGATTATTGTTTTTCAGTATGGGATAGGCATACCTATAAACACTGGCAAGTCCATCATCAAATACCAAGCTGACCATTCCAGCCTGGCTATTCATGCCGGAGACAGTGATTATAAATAATGCTAATAAAAGACCACGGGTTTTTGTGTGTCGGGCCATACCGATGCGTACTTTTTATTAAATGAGTCCGTTTTTTTTGTAAGAGGACACAGCTTCACAACCTTCTCACGACTTTATTTGCCATCATTTCCGCCTCGCAATTCACAGCGGAAGTCAATCACTGATACTAAAGGGATTTGTTTTCGTATTACCATGTCATGATAAGCTTGGTTGCCGGTATCAACAATTCCAGCGCCTTTCTTGCGGCATATTTCATTGAAGGGTTCTTCTCGAATAATTCCGTCATACGGTGGCCATCGGCATAGTATAAAGCAATGAGCTTTTTCCCGAATGCGCTTTTTGCCATGACCGAATCGCGAAATTGCCGCACGGTGGCGATCCCTTTAGTGTCCGTGCCCAACAGGCATGATGCCGGACACACATTGCCATTAAACTGCTTGAGAAAATCGAGGGTGCTTTGAACCATTATCCGCTGCTGTTGTTCCCGGGAAATATCCGCCGGGTTGTCGCCGGGCTGAACGTAATTCTCATTGACGCCATCCCAGTAGTAACCGCACTGGGTATGATTTCCGCCCGCGATTTCCACAAGCGGCGTGCCCTGGGGAAGCAGAGCCGCCCCGGCTTTTATATCCTCGGGATGCCCGTCTTTGGTGCCATAAATCGAGATTGCTTTAAGGTGCGTAGCGGCGAGAGAATAACCTTCAGGCGGCCAGGCGGCCCACAGCACCACCCCCTCGATCTTTTCCAGTCGCTCGTGAGCATAATAGCAGGCAAAAGCCCCCCCGAGCGAATGACCGCCGATAATCCATGTCCTGATTCCGCCGAAATCGCTGATGACTTTATCCGCCCGGTCGGCGCTGAGCACCGCGAGATCACGCTTCATCTTTACAATCACCACTAAATATCCTCGCGCCGCGATTGCGTGGGCAGGGGGCGCGTATGCCCTCGGATCGACCAGCCCGCCGGGATAAAAAATAAACCCTGCTGTCGGATGCGCATGCCTTGGTGTAAAGGCGTAATAAAAGTTGGAACCCTCTTCCCACTCCGCCACCTCCACGGTTTTCACCTCCACCCGCGCATTTGAATTCATGGCCGCTAACGCTTCAGGCATGGGCGGGTGACTTTCTTCCATTTGCGCGCAAACCTTGTAATCACTTGGGCTGAAAACCAGGCACAGCGATAGCAGAAAAACCATGCATAATGCTTGTGGTTTCATAGGTGCGCTCCCTTATGATTGATTGTGTCCCGGGTACGGGTTTGGGGGGCATTGCCATGCGCCCCTTCAAATGCATCGGTATGCAAGCCGGTTCACCATCCCGGGTGCAATGAAGGATCTGCCTAATAATTTTCTGCCAGCGCTTCAAAGTGAGCGCGGGGATGATCGCATACCGGGCACACGTCGGGGGCCTCCTTTCCCACAAATACGTGACCGCAGTTGCGGCAATGCCATTTTATGGGGGTGTCTTTTTTGAATACCTTTCCTTCCTTCACGTTTTTTAAGAGGGCGAGATACCGTAATTCGTGAAACTTTTCCACCTCCGCGACCTTCGAGAAGGTAGAGGCTATCTCCGTGAAACCTTCTTGCCGGGCGATGTCGGCAAAATTCTGATAGAGGGTGGTCCATTCAAGATTTTCGCCATCGGCCGCTGCCTTCAGATTGTCGGCGGTGGCGCCGATGACGCCGGCCGGATAGGCGGCAACAATTTCTACGTCCCCGCCTTTGAGCAAATTGAAGAAAAGCTTGGCGTGTTCCTTCTCATTTTCCGCGGTTTCGAGAAAGATGGCGGCAATCTGTTCATAGCCCTCTTTTCTGGCCTTGCTGGCAAAGTAGGTATAGCGGTTTCTGGCCTGGGATTCGCCGGCAAATGAGGCCAAAAGATTTTTTTCGGTCTTGCTTCCTTTCAGATCCATGATTTTCCTCCTTCTCGTTTCAGAGTTTTCTATAACTTTATTAATAGGGTTCACGGTTGCTGTCAAGACAAAAATCCCGTACCCTGCCGTTGCAATCTTTACATTGCAGATTGGCGAAACGGTCATGGAACCTGTTTTTCATTATTAATTATGGTTCAAGAACCCGGTCAGGTGTGTTATAAAATGCGGAGCCGATTTACCAACATACTATCAATCCTTAAGAAAGGCGGTTGCTTATGAATGAACAATTTACAGTTACTCCACACCTGCTGAAGCGAGAGGAGAGCGTTCTTGTGGTCATAGACATTCAGGAAAAGCTGATGCCCACCATCGCAGAAGGTAAAAAGGTGATTGCTAACACGGCACGGCTGCTTCAATTTGCCGGGATCATTGACCTTCCGGTTATCCTCTCAGAGCAGGACAAGCTGGGGGCCACCGTTTTGGAGATCAGGCAGGAGATCGCCGGCCTCACCCCTGCCATAAAAATAACCTTTGACGCCATGTTATGTGAGGCCTTCGCGGACCAACTCCGCCGTCTGAACCGGAAGTCAATAATCCTGACCGGGGTGGAAACCCATGTCTGCGTCACCCAAACCGCCCTCCACGCACTGCCTGACTACACGGTCCACGTGGTGAGTGATGCCGTCTCCTCCCGCACCCGGGAGAACTGGCGGGTCGGCCTGGAGCGGATGCGGCAGCACGGCGCAGTCATCACCTCCACCGAGATGGTGATGTTTGAACTGCTCAAGCGTGCGGGAACCGATGAGTTCAAAAAGGTGCTGCCGCTGGTGAAGTAACGTGGGCAGCGGTCCCGGCACAAAAAAGATCCTGGTCATCGGCGCCGCCGGAATGGTGGGTGGAAACCTGCTCCGTCTCGCTCCGCGGCATCCGTGTGATGTCATCCCTGCCTTCCATGACCATGTTCCGCGTGCAGACCGTGCGACCGGCCTTCAGCTTGACCTAACCGCACCGGATGCCTGGAGAACAGTGGTGGATTGCCGGCCCGTCTGCGTGGTGAACCTGAGCTGTTTGGGAGTAGCCCAATCTGAGACCGATCCGGAGCGCGCCCATGCGGTGCACGTATCGGGAGTATGGGAGCTCGCCTGTGCCTGCAGGGACCATGGCCTTCGCCTCATTCATCTCTCAACCGACATGGTGTACAGCGGAAGGAAAGTAATTCCTTACACCCTTGACGATGAACCTGACCCCGTCTCCGTGTACGGGCGCACCAAGCTTGACGGAGAAAAGGCGGTCCGGGATGCAGGGTGCAACCATGTAATTGTGCGAAGCGCGCTGGTCCTTGGCAGAGACCGGTTCAGGAGGCGGGGTTTTCTGGAATGGATGATTGATAAAGCAGAAAAAGGGGAGACGCTCCCGCTCTATGCCGATCAGCAGCGAACCCCCATTGCGGTAGATGATCTGACGGATGTGATCTTCAGACTGGCGGATTCATCCTATACCGGCACCCTGCTTGCCGGCGGCGATGAGGGGTTCAACCGGGTGGAACTGGGCAGAAAGCTATTATCGGCAATGGACCGTTCCCACGAGTTGATACAACCGATTCGCGCGGCTGAGCAACAATCACCGGTTCCGCTTCAGCTTGATTTGCGTTTGGACAACGGCAGGTTGAAAGAGGTTCTTGGAGATATGAGGTTTACGCGGATTGATGATTATTTCGCGGGATTGTTTAGACCCCCTCACCCCATCCCTCTTCCACAGAGGGGAGAGGGGATTCCTTGATTCTCTTTTCCCATGAGGGGTATCGAGGGAAAAAAAGATTCCCTCGCCCCACCGGGGGAGAGGGTGAGGGGGGAATATGGATCTATTTTCGAATCAAGATATGCTTAACATGCGGGATAAGTTTCACTTCTCACACCTTTACCCCCTGAGCTTGCCCGCCAGCATTTCCTTGATGATTTTGGGATTGCCCTTGCCCCCGCAGGCCTGCATTGCCCGCCCGATGAGAAAGCCCATGGCCTTCTCAACACCATTGCGGTAATCATTTACCGCTTCCTGATTGACGGCAAGGACTTCATCGACGATAGCTTCGATCCGGCCGGTGTCGGAAAACTGCCGGAACCCGTGCCGCTCCACAATCTCCGCAGGGGTCCGCTCATTCTCGAACAGATAGCGCAGGACCTCTTTTGCCGCGTTGGCGTTGATTTCATTTTTTTCCAGCATAGCCAGCAGCCCGGCGAACCGCAGCACGCCGGCGTGGCTGTAGGGCTTGCCGACGAAGTACCACGCGTCGTTGATCAGGAACTTGGCGGCAAAATTATCCGTGCCGTCGATGATGAAATCGTAGGCGGCGAAGATCTCCAGCACGTCCTTCAGCCGCGCCGGGTCGTGATACGGCCGCACGTTCACATGCGGGTTCAGCGCCGCGATCTTGGCGGCAGCCGAGGCGACCTTGCTCGTGCCCACGTCCGGCGTCTGA